>JAEWWF010000244.1 GCA_023396465.1 Pseudomonadota bacterium | reverse complement strand
CTGACAACGGCGGCCCTGCCGGCCGGGTTCAGGCGCGGGCGGCGGTGGAGGCGGCGGCAGCAGGGCGGCGGGCGGTCCTGGCCTTGCGCGCCTCGGCCGCTTCCTCCCACGCCGCCACCAGTTCGCCGGCGCGGTGGGCGGCGGTGTGGGCGGCCAGCACCTTGCGGCGGGCGCGCTCGCCCATGTCCCGTGCCGCTTCCGCCGGCATGTCGGTGAGCAGGCGGGCGACCTCCTCCGGCCGCTCGGCGATGATGATCTCGCGGCCGGGCTCGAACAGGGCGTCCAGCCCCTCCCAGCGGTCGGAGACGATGGGCGTGCCGCAGGCGGCGGCCTCAAACAGTCGCACGCTCGGGCTCCAGCCGGCGCGGATCATGTCGGCGCGGGTGACGTTGAGGGTGAAGCGCTGGGCGTTGTAGAAGCCGCGGTGGTCGGCCGGCGGGCAGTGCTCGATCCGCTCCACGTTGGCGGGCCAGGCGATGTCGCCCGGATACTGCGGCCCGGCCACCACGAAGCGGCTGTCCGGCGCCTGCCGGGCCGGTTCCAGCAGCAGGCGGTCGAGGGTCGGCTGGCGGTCGTCGGAATAGGTGCCGAGGTAGCCGAGGCCCCAGCGCTCCGCCGCGTCCTCCGGGTAATAGAGCGCCGGATCGACTGAACAATACAGCGCCCGCGCCAGGGGCACGCCGTACTCGTCCTCGATGCGGCGCAGGGTGGGGCCGCCGGTGAACGACAGATAGAGGTCGAAGCCGGGCATCACCTCCGGCGCCAGATACTCGAAGTCGCCGCGCGCCAGCTTGGCAAGCGTCACCGGCGTGTCGATGTCGTAGAAGGCGACGACGCCGCGCGCCGTCTGCTGCGCCCAGCGGCAGACCTCCACCCCGTCCGGCACGTAGGACCCGACCACCACCAGATCGGCCCGCGCCACCGTGGCGGCATGCTGCTTCAGGGCGTCCAGCGACGGGTAGAGGTGGGTGACGCACCACGGCGGATGCGGCATGTCGCGGTTGGCGGCGTACCACGGCACGTCGCGTTCCAGGAAGGTGACGCGATGGCCGGCGGCATCCAGTTCCCGCACCAGCGCGCGGTAGGTGGTGGCGTGGCCGTTGCCCCACGACGAGGTGATGGACAGGCCGATGAAGACGATGGACAGGCTGCGGCTCACGATGCGCCCTCCGTCGCGATGGCGGCGCCGGTGTCGCGGCCTTCCAGCAACCGTTCCACCTCCAGCGCCCGCTGGTCGTAGGTGTGGTCGGCCAGCACCCGCGCCCGGCCGGCGGCGCCGATGGCGGCGGCGCGCTCGGGGCTCAGGTCGGCCACATGGGCGGCGACGGCGGCGCCGTCGGCGGCCACCAGCACCTCGCGGTCGGGCTCCAGGAACTGGTCGATGCCGGTCCAGGCGTCGGTGATGAGGCAGGCACCGGCGCCGCACGCCTCGAACACCCGCGTCGGCGGCGAATAGCCGGTGCGCGCCATGCTGTCGCGGGTGATGTTCAGCACCGCCCGGGCGGAGCAGTTGAAGGCGTTGTGCTGGTGGGTATAGACGTGGCCGAGCGACCGCACGTTGGCCGGCATGGGCTTGTCGTCCCAGCCCGAGCCGCCCATGAGGAAGCGCTTGTCCGGCGCCAGCGCGGCGGCGCGCAGGAAGAACTCCTCCACCCGCGCCTCGCGGTCGGGCAGGCGGTTGCCGAGGAACGACAGGTCGGCGGCAAAGGCCGGATCGGCCGGCACCGGATGATGGGTGTCGGGGTCGAGCGCGTTGTAGACCGGCACGCAGGCGCGGGCGCCGAGGGCTTCGTAGGCGCTGACCACCGGCGGGCCGCCGCCGTAGGTCAGCACCATGTCGAAGTCGGGCACCAGCGGGCCGAGGCGGTCGTCGGGGCTGGTGTGGATGCTTTCCAGCGTCGCCGGGGCGTCGACGTCCCAGAACACCACGCGGGTGCGCGGCGACTTCAGCGCCAGCACCGCCTGTTCCAAGTAAGCGTCGAGCACGCCGACGCCGGAGGCCTTCACCACCAGGTCGGCGCTGCGCGCCTCGTCCAGGCAGCGGGCGGCGGCATCCTCGCAGGGCTTGTAGACCACCACCCGGCACCACGGCGGCGGCTCTATGTCGCGGTGCTGCTGGCGGTCGAAGGCGTCGGGCTCGTAGAAGGTGATGCGGTGGCCACGCCGGGCCAGCGCCCCCAGGATGCCGCGGTAATAGGTGGCGGCGCCGTTCCAGTAGGCGGAAACGATGCTGGAGCCGAAAAAGGCGATCTGCATTCAGGCGACCTCCACGGGCGAGGCTTCGGTGAGACCCAGGTCGGCGAGCACGGAGAGCAGCTCCTCGACCCGATGGGCGCAGGTGTGGCGGGCGCCGATGGTGGCGAGGCCGCGCGCCCGCAGGGCGGCGGCAAGGTCGGCATCGTTCAGCACGGCGCGCAGGTGGGCCTCCATCTCGGCGCCGTCGCGGGCGACCAGAAAGTCGGCGCCGGGGGTGAACAGCCCCTCGGCATCGTCCCATGGCGCGGAGATGAGCGGGATGCCGCAGGCCAGCGCCTCGAACACCCGGATGGTGGGGATGCCGGGCAGGATCTCGCTGTAGAACCGGCGCGGCACGTGCACGGTCACCCGGTGGGCGGCGAAGACCTCCGGCGCCCGGTGGTTGGGCAGCCAGCCGGCGTAGGCGATGCCGGCCGCCGCCAGGGCCTGCTTCGCTTCGTCCGGGTAGCGCACGCCGTGGACCTTGGCGCGCAGGGACAGGCGCTCCACCGGCGCGAGCAGGAAGCGCGCCAGTTCCTCCGACCGCTCGCCGTCACCCCAGTTGCCGATCCACACCAGATCGCCCTCCGGCGCGATGCCGTCGCGGGGGCGGAACAGGGCGGTGTCGGCGGCCTCGTGCCAGGTCCAGGCGCGGCCGCTCCAGCCCTGGTCGAGGTAGAGGCGGCGGATGACCTCGCCGAAGACCAGCACGCCGTCGTAGGCGGAGAGGTCGTAGGCCGCCATCTCCTGCGGGGCGCTGACGCTGCGGTGGTGGGTGTCGTGGAACAGCAGGCGGAAGCGCCCGCCGGCCGCCCGCCGCCGGCCGATGGCGGCGACCAGGGCGGGGTCGTTCCATTCATGCACCAGCACCGCGTCGGCGCCTTCCAGCGCGGCATCGAGATCGAGCGCCGCCGGGTCGTAAAGGGTGGAGCGCAGGCCGGGGAAGGTGTCCTGGATGGCGGCCAGCGCCGCCTCGCCGTGGTCGGCCAGCAGGTTCTGCCGCGACCAGCCGTCGGCCGGCTCCCACACCGAGACCGCATGGCCGCGCGCCTGCAACTCGCGCACCACGCCGCGCAGGAAGTGGGCGTTGCCGTGGTTCCAGTCCGACAGCAGCGAATGGTAGAACAGCACGAACTTCACAGGGGGACCTCCGTCGTCGCGCTCCGCTCCGCCGGCTGCGGGCGGCGGGCGAGAAGCTCGGTATAGGCGGCGAGGTAGCCGCCGGTCATGGCCTCGGCGCCGTACAGGCGGGCGCGCAGCCC
>JAEWWF010000099.1 GCA_023396465.1 Pseudomonadota bacterium | reverse complement strand
GTTTGGGGACGGCAACACCCAGGGCCTGCGGGTCCGTCCCGGCACCTTCAAGCTGGAGGTGGTGACTGTGGGCTAGAACGGCATCACCGCGGCCGACATCCTGGTCCACGACAAGACCGACCCGGTGCTCGCCGGCCTGCTGGCAGCCATGAAGGGGCCGTCGTTCCCGGTGGCCTTCGGCGTCCTCTACGATGACCCGGCGCCGTGCCACGAGGATGCGGTGGTGGCGTGGAAAGCGGACCAGCACGCGCGCACGCCGGACGTTTCCATCAACGCGCTGCTGAAGCGCGGCCGCACCTGGATGGTGGAGGGGCCGCAGGGCGGCTGACCCGATCGGTCCACCCGTTTCACCAGGATTTGCAATCGAGGTGCCGCGCATCCAGAGGTGCGCGGCATTTTCATGCCGGTCTGATCGCGTTCAGGATGTGGGGAACTCAACTATCGTTCTCGTGAAAGGCGATTCGCCCTTTATGTCTATGCATGTTTTTGCTTAAGGGAACAATTTTTAGTATATGCAATGCGTTTGTCAGGGTTAGACTCTTCCGGTCATCGCCTCCCTCGGGAGGCTGCATGGAAAGGGGGGACTATCCTCATGAGTGAAGCATATCTGGGCGAGATCCGGCTGTTCGCCGGCGACTACGCCCCGCAGGGCTGGCACCTGTGCAATGGAGCGCTCCTGAGCATCAACGAGTATCAGGCCCTGTACTCGCTCATCGGCACGACTTATGGCGGCGACGGCGTGACCAACTTCGGGCTTCCCGACCTGCGCGGGCGCATGGTGGTTGGCATGGGCACCAGCCAGGCCGGCATCATGTACAACCGGGGGCAGAAGGCTGGCGCCGAGAAGGTCACGCTGACCACCGCCAACCTGCCGGCCCACACCCATATCGTGTCGGCCGCCAGCGTCGATGCGACGGCGCAGTCGCCCGACAACGGCGTATGGGCGAAGGCGGCGCTGAACACCTTCACCGTCAGCAGTGCCGATGCGTCGCTGGCGGCGAGCGCGGTCTCCGACGCGCCCGGCGGCAGTCAGCCGCACGAGAACTGTCAGCCGAGCATGGCGCTGACCTACATCATCGCCCTTGTGGGCAGCTATCCGATGCAGCAGTGAGGGGGGACGGACATGGCTGATCCGTTTATCGGCGAAATCCGCCTGATGCCGTACAACTATGCCCCCGAGGGCTGGTTCGACTGCCATGGGCAGGAACTCTCCATCCAGCAATTTACGGCGCTGTATTCCGTGATCGGCATCCGGTTTGGCGGCGACGGTCAGACGAAGTTCAAACTGCCCGATCTGCGTAATCGTGTCCCGGTTGGCACCGGGGCGGGGCCGGGTCTGACGCCACGTTCCATCGCCACCACCTGGGGTGTCAACACGGTAACCCTGACGGAAGTGACGGTGCCGCCGCATACCCATGGCATGGGCGCCTCGACCGCCAACACCAATCTGGTGACCAGTCCGGCAGGCGCGGTTCCCGCCGGGCAGCAGAACCTCTATGCCCCGCCCAGCGCCGGCCCAGCGGTTTCCATGGCGGCGGCGGTGACGGTGGTGGGGGCAGGTCAGGCGCACAACAACATGGCGCCCTACACCGCTTTCCGCTTCTGCATCTGCTGGGATGGCGAATACCCTATCAAGTCGTAAGGAGGCACAGACATGGAACCGTTTCTGGGTGAAATCCGCGTGTTTCCTTACTGGTTCACGCCGCAAGGCTGGTTGCCGTGCAATGGGCAGTTGCTGACCATTCAGCAGTACACCGCCCTGTTTGCTCTTCTCGGCACCAAGTTCGGCGGCAACGGAACCAGCAACTTCGCGCTTCCCAACTTGCAGGGGCGCTGCGGTATTTCGACCGACTATAGCACCTTACCGATCGGCACCTCCGCTGGGGAGGCCGCCCACACCCTGACCATCGCCGAAATCCCGCCGCACACCCACAGCCTGTCGGCGGTGGATGTCAATGGGTCGGTGCGGCAGCCGTCGGGCACGGTCATGGTGGGCAAGAGCATGAACTCAGCCCGGACCCCGGCGCCCTATGACGCCTTTGGCGAGGGGCCGGGGACCGTGCAGATGGGGGCCAGCGCGCTCGGGATAGGGGGCGGCAGCGCCCCCCACGAGAACATGCAGCCTTATCTGGTGATGAATTACTGCATTGCCTCCTCTGGCCTGTGGCCGCCGCAGCCCTGGTAAGAGACGGGACAGGTATCGGGCGTCGGAGGCCCGATCCATCGCCGGGGCCGGATGCGAACCATCCGGCCCCTTCCCACGATGCTCGGAGACCAGCGTTTCATGATCCGTCTTCCCGATCCGGTGGCGGGCTTTCGCCTGCGGCCGCAGACAGCGGACGATCTGCCGTTCCTGGCGGAGCTGATGGGCAGCGCCCGCGCCTGGGAGCGTCAGGCCTTCGTCGGCGATCCGCGGGTCTGGGGCGCGCTCATGGCGCAGCAGGCAGCGGCGCAGGACGCCCATTATCGCGCCCATTATCCCGACGCCTGCTTTCATGTTCTGGAGGACGCCGCGGCGGGGGATGAGCGCGGGGCCGCCGGTCGCCTCGCCCTCTGTCCCCTGGCCGATGAAATCCGCGTCATGGACATCGCGCTGCTGCCGTCCGTGCGCGGACAGGGGCGTGGCAGCGCCCTGTTGCGGGCCGTGATGGCCGAGGCCAGCCGGTTGAACCTCGCGGTGCGCCTGCATGTGGAGTCCTTCAACCCGGCGCAGCGTCTCTATGCCCGCCTGGGTTTCAGGCTGGTGGAAGACAAGGGCATCCACCGGTTTCTGGAGTGGCGCTCCGCCGAGCAGGGATAAACATGATCGGAAGTGTGGATTTTGGTCGTCGGGAAGAGGTTCGTGACCGTGTGGGTGTGCGTCCGGAGGAAGAAAATTCCCCCTGGTCGCGCCTTAGGGATGACGGTAAGGTGGCGCATCTATTTATGCCCATTGTCATGGTTTCGCGCGGTAAAGGTTTTTGCATAATGATGTAATCGCTGGATGCGCGGGTCATGGAAGACATGGCCACAACAAGAAGAGCCGGCCGTAGGGCGCGGGCCACGGCGATTGGGGGAAGAAGGGGGCCGGTTCCTGAACCGGACGGACCAGAGAGGTTGGCTCAAGCCATGAACCAGATCGTTACGCCGACCCGCGCCGCGCGTCGCTTGAAGGACGCCATGATGTCCCACGCCGCGCCGCTCGCCATCGCGCTGGAGCCGCGGTTCATGTTCGACGCCGCCGGCGCGGCGACGGGGGCCGAGGCCGTGCGAGAGGCGACCGCCCATGCCGTCGCCGCCGACCCGGACACCATGGATCACCAGGGCAACGCGGCCTTGCTGATGCGGGCCGCCGCCGACCACGCCTTGCCCGCCGCGACGGAGGGGCGGGAGACTGTGGATGGCAAGACGGTTCTGTTCGTCGATGCGTCGGTGGCCGATGCCGGCCGCCTGATCGATGCCGCCGGTCCGGGGGTGGAGGTCGTGCTGCTCGACGGCGCGCGCGACGGCCTGACCCAGATGGCGGAATGGGCCGAGGGGAAGCAGGGCTACGACGCCATCCATCTGGTCACCCACGGGTCGGAAGCGACGCTCAGCTTCGGTTCCGTGACCATCACCGCCGATACCGTCGCCACCCGTGCCGCCGAGTTCGCCGCCGTGGGCAACGCCTTGAGCGAAACCGGGGACATCCTGCTTTATGGCTGCGATGTTGGCCGTGGCGAGGCCGGCCGTGCGTTCCTGGCCTCACTGGCGGATGCGACAGGAGCGGAGGTGGCCGCTTCCGACGACGCCACCGGCGCGGTTGAGAAGGGGGGCGACTGGACCCTGGAGGTCCGTCAGGGCGAGGTCGAAAGCCGCGAACTGTACGGCGAGCGGAGCATCGATTACGATCATCTGCTCGCTTTGCCCGACGGAGTGCAGGACGTCACGCCGAGCACCGTGCCGGGCAGCTTTTTAAGCGGCTTCACCCTGACCGCCCCCGCTGGCACGCATCGCACCGATGATCCCGCCGGCATCTATTTCATGAACGGAACGAGCAGTGATCCATTCTCGTTCACGATCGCGGCCGATGGAACGACCGTCGCGTCGTTCGATCTGACGGCGATCAACTTCTCAAAGTACAACGAAGATGGGGATTTCACGTTCACCATCACCGGCACCAAGGCTGCCGGTGGACAGGTGAGCACGACCTTCACCACCGCGCAGGATGAAACGACCTATACGACGGGTGACTACAGCACCTTCACGGCGATCACGAGCTTCCAGATCACCATCGACCCGACCGGTAACGACTACATCGAGCAGAACACTCTCGATACGTTCACGATCATCAATGCGGTTGCTCCCGTCACCAACGAGCGTCCGGTCGTCGATCTCAACGGCGCTACCGCCGGGGAGGATGTCACGCGCTCCTTCACCGAGGATGGCGGCGCCATCGCCATCGCCCCCGACGCCACCATCACCGACGCCGATGCCGCCAATACCATCACCGGCATGGCGGTCACCCTGACCAACCCGCAGGCGGGCGATCAACTGTCGGTGAACGGCTCTTTTGGTGGGCTTGGCAGCGTCACTCAGTCGGGAACAACGCTCACGTTCTCGACCACCGGATCGCGGGCCGACTACCAGGCGCTGCTGCGCGCCATCACCTTCAACAACACCTCCGACAATCCGTCGACCACCAATCGCAGCGTCACCGTCACCGTCACCGACAACAGCGGGGCGGGGAACGCCACCAGCACCGCCCGCACCGCCACCATCGGCGTCACGGCGGTGAACGACGCGCCGACGGACATCACCCTCTCCTCGACCAGCGTAAACCAGTCGGCCGGGGCCAATGCGGTGGTCGGCACCCTGGGCGTCGTCGACCCCGACGGTCCTTCCGCCACCTATACCCTGGTGGCGGGCGCGGGCGACACCGACAACGCCCTGTTCAACATCAGCGGCACCAGCCTGCGGGCCAACGATGCGGCCGCCCTCGCGGCGGGATCGTACAGCGTGCGGGTTCAGGTGAGCGACGGGACCGCCACCTATGCCGAGGCGTTTTCCATCACCGTGGTGGACAACGTTGCTCCGGTGTTCGACGTCTCTCCAGCGGCGAGCAACATCGCCAAGACCGGGTTCGACCTATCGGCCAGTCTCGACGAGGCCGGTACCCTCTACTACGTGGTGGTCGCCGATGGGGCGTCCGCTCCCAGCGCGGCGCAGGTGATCGCCGGCCAGAACGCCGGTGGCGGCGCGGCGCTGGCCGCCGGTAGTCAGGCGGTCGCGGCCGCGCCTTTCACCCACACCTTCGCGGTTGCCGGTCTCACCGCCGGCACCGCCTATGATGTCTATGTGGTGGCGCGCGATGCCGCCGGCGCCCCCAATACCCAGGCGACGCCGGTGAAGGTGGACGTGACGACGGTCACCAACGCGGTTCCAGTCACCACCCTGCCGGCGACCCCGGTGCTGGATGAAGACACCAGCGGTACCGCCATCACCGGCCTGTCCATCGCCGATGCCGACGGAAACGATCAGACGGTGACGCTCACCGTCGGCAACGGTACCGTGTCCATCGGCACCACCACCGGTCTGACGCTCAATTCCGGCGGCTACACCAATGCCGCGTCGGTCAGCTTCTCGGGCACCCTGGCGGATGTGAACGTCGCCCTCGGCAGCCTGACCTTTACCCCCACCCCCGACTTCGCCGGCACCGCCACCCTGCGGGTGCAGACCAGCGATGGGGAAGGGGGCAGTGATGACGACACGCTGAACATCACCGTCACCAACACCAACGATGCCCCTTCCCTGACCGGGCTGCCGGCCAGCGTGACGGTACTGGAAGACACGCTGAGCAACCTCGATCTGTCGGCCGTCACCGTGGCCGACATCGATCCCTCCGACACGCTCACCCTGACGCTCACCGCCAGCGCCGGCACGTTCACCGCCGTGACGGGGGGGAGTGTGACCGTCGGCGGCTCCGGTACGGGCACGCTCAGCCTGACGGGCACCGCGACGGCCATCGACACCTTCCTCAACACCGCGTCCAACGTGCGTTACACCGGCGAGAGCAATGTCCACGGTGCCGGCGCGGCGAGTATTTCCATCACCCTGAACGATGGCGCCGGCAGCGGTGATCTGCCGTTCGGCCCCGTGTCGGTGAACATCACCGCCGTCAATGACGCGCCGGTGATTGCCGGGTTCGGCGCTGGCCCGGCGACCGCCGTGGCGGGGGCGGGCTTCACCGCCGTCGATCTGCTGGGTGCCATGACCGTCACCGACATCGACAGCGCCGACTTCGCCGGCGGCACCCTGTCCATCACCACAACCTCCGGCACCGCCGGCCAGGGCACCTGGGGCACCGGCGGGGCTGGCTTCTCGGCGGCTCAGGACGTGGGGATCGGCAGCGTCACCACCGCCGGCGCCGCTGGCGATGCCTTGGTGATCGCGCTGGATGCCCGCGCCACGCCCGATGCTGTCCGCGATTTCATCCGGGCGCTCCAATATGACGGTGGTTCGACGCTGGAGCTGCGGTCTTTCTCGCTCAGCGTGGTCGATGGCGACGGCACCACCAACGGCGGAGCCGACACGGCCACCGAGACCTTCTCCATCCGGGTGCAGCCCAATCCGCCGGTGATCGCTGGCCTTGACGGAGGCTCCCGCACTCATGTCGAGGGTGGGGGCGCCACCCTGCTGGCGGCTGGCGCGGTGACGGTCACCGATGCCGACACGGCGCACTTCGCCGGCGGCGCCGTCACCGTCACCCTCACCGCCAACGGCGCCGCGGGCGATGTGCTGGAGGTGGTGGAGGGCAACGGCATCACCGTCGTGGGCGGCGAGGTGTCCTACAACCTCACCAAGATCGCCGACATCACCCAGGCCGGCAGCAACAGCCAACCGCTGATCGTCACTTTCGTCGCCGGTGGGGCGGCCACTCCGACGGCGGCCGGTGCCCTGCTCGGCCAGATCGGCTATCGCACCACCAGTGACACGCCCGACGCCACCTCCCGCACCATCACCGTGGCGATGACCGACGCCGGCAGCGGCGATATCGGCACCAGCGCCACCCAGACCATCACCATGGCCGTGACGCCCACCGACGATCAGCCGGTGATCGGCGGCACGGTGTCGGGGCAGGCCATCACCGACAGGCAGACCGTTTCGCCGTTCTCGGCGGTGACGGTGACCGAAGCGGACGGCGAGGCGGTGACGGTGACCGTCAGCATCGACGATGCCGCCAAGGGCTCGTTCACCACGCTGAACGGCTTTGCCGCCGGTGGCACCGCCGGAACCTGGACGTTCACGGGCACGGCGGCGGCGGCGCAGACGGCGCTGCGCGGCATGGTGTTCACCCCGGCGGAGAACCGCGGTGCGGCCGGCTCCACCGAAACCTCCACCTTCACCCTCGCGGTGGAGGATGACGACGGAGTCACCGATCCGGTCACCAACAGCGACACCACGGTGGTATCCACCTCGGTCAACGATGCGCCGACCCTCGGCGGCCTCGGCGGTGACAGCATGACCATGGTGGCGGCGGAAGGGCCGCAGGCGCTGACCATCGCCGCCGATGTCGTGGTCACCGATCCCGAGAGCCATCTCGGCGGTGGCACCCTGACCCTTACCCAGACCGCCGGATCGGCCGGCAGTTGGGGCCTGGGCAGCGGAACGTCCGGCGCCGACGGCGTCTTCGCCGACGGCGAGACCATCACCGTTGGCGGTGCCGTCATCGGCACCGTGACCACCGCCGGACAGGCCGGCGCCGATCTGGTGATCGCCCTCGACGGGGCGGTGACCGAGGCGCAGGTGGCGAGCTTCCTGGCGGCGCTGACCTATGATCCGGGCGTCGGCACCGGCGCCCGGACCTTCACCGCCAGCCTCGACGACGGTGACGGCACCGCCAACGGTGGCACCGCCAGCGTCACCACGGCGGCCTTCACCATCACTGTCACCGGCCAGCCGCCGGTGGTGACCGGGCTGGCCGGCGGCAGCGTCACCTTCACCGAAGGCGGCAGCGCCGTTCGCCTCGATCCCAATGCCGACGCCAGCGTCACCGATCTCGACAGCACCGACTTCGACGGTGGCGAGGTGCGTGTCAGCATCACCACCAACGGTGTGTCCGGGGAGGACGTGCTGAGCCTGCAACCCAGCGCCGACGGCCGCCTGACGGTGGTGGGGTCGGAGGTTTTCTGGGATCATGACAACGACGGCGGCACGGCGGCGGTGAAGGTCGGTGATATCGCCGGCGGCACCGGCGGCGCGGCCCTGGCCATCACCTTGACCGCCAATGCCCGTCCCGGTGCCGGCGAGGCGGTGGAAGCCATCCTGCGCAACATCGCCTATGCCAACAGCAACGGCAATAACCCGGCCACGGACAGCCGCACGGTCAGCGTCCAGGTGCGTGACGGCGCCGCCATCGACGCCGGGGTGAGCACGGCCGCCACCGTCACCGTGGCGGTGACGGCGGTGAACGACCCCCCGGTCATCACCGATGGAGTCATCGGCGGCACCGCGACGGAAGGGAGCGGTACCTCCATCTGGACGTCCTATCCCACCGCGGTTTCCGATCCAGACACGGATGCCTTCAACGGCGGCCGGGTGATCGCCACCGTATCGGGGCCGCTGGTGACCGGCGACCGGATCGGTGTCGCCCCGGCGGGGGTGATCGGCTATACCGCCACCAGCGCCACCACCGGCACCGTCACCTACGAATACAATCCCGGGGTACCGGAGGTCATCGGCACGGCGAGTTGGAACGCCGCCACCGGCAGCCTGACGATCACCTTCGTCAGCGCGGGCGGCGGCAATCCGGTCATCTCCGCCACCGTGGCCAGGAACGTGATGATCCATCTGGCCTTTTCGTCCAGCAGCGACGATCCGACCCAGAAAGGGGCGGCGACCAGCCGCACCATCACGGTTAGTCTGGAGGACGGCGGCAACACCGGCACCGGGACGCCGACCTGGCCGTCGGTGAGCGGCACCATCACGGTGGTGGATGCCAACGACGCCCCCACCGTCACCCTGACCGGCACGCCAACCTTCCAGACCGGAGGCACGTCGACCTTTGCGTCCACCCTGGTCCTGGCTGACATTGACGGCACCCACCTGAGCGGCGCCACCGTCACCCTGGCCGCCGCGCCCGATGGGGCGGAGGAGGGATTGGTCTTGCCGGCCACGGTGCTGCTGCCGGCCGGCGTCACCCTGGGCGGTGGCTATGTGGCCGGCGACCGGGCGACCACCATCACTTTGACCGGCGATGCCACCGTTGCCGAATACCAGGCGGTGCTGCGCCAGCTTCTCTACCAGAACACGGCGGCCACTCCCGATACTGGCGATCGCTCCATCACGGTCGAAGTCAGCGACCGACCCTTGACCATGAGCGATGGCGTGCTGACCGCCAACGCCAGCATCACCGTGTCTCACTTCGTGCCGCCTCCGAGCGGTGGCGGCGGTGGTGGTGGGGGTGGGGGTGTCGTGCCGCCGCCGGTGACGCCGGAGCCGCCGACCACCCCGACACCACCGTCTCCGGTCGATCCTCAGCCGCCCGGTGGAGGCGAGACGCCGCCAGCGACACCCGAGCCGCCGGTCGCGTCTCCGCCGCCGGCTCCGTCCTCCGGCGGCAGCCCGTTCGGTGGCACCGCTCCGAACGTCGGCTCCAATCCCTTCAGCAATGCCCAGGGCGGAGGCGGTCCCTCCTCGGGAGCGGCCGACGGTTCTGCCTCTGGTCCCCTTGCCAGCGGCGGGTTCGGCAGCCGTCCCAATGCGGGCGATGTCGGTGATGGTGGCACGCCGGTGCGCAACAGCACCGGTGGCGGGGCTGGCCAGAACGACGGCAGCGTCCGCACCGCGGTGACCGGTGCCCTTGGGAGCCAGTCGCCCATCGATAACTCCGGCACGCCGGTCAACGCCGGCATCGGCACCTTCGGCAGCTTCAGCCAGACCAGTCTGGGCGGTGGCGGCGGTCTGGGCGGTGGCTTAGGCGGCGGCCTTGCCGGCGGTCTCGGGGGTGGTTTCGGGAGTGGTCTTGGCGGTGGCTTGGGGGCTGGCCTGAGTGGGATGGGCGGTGGCCTGGGGGGAGCGCTGGGAGGAGGCATCTTCGGTGCCGACTTCCTCGCTGGCGCGGTCGAGGATGTTCCCGCGACGGAGGATGTCGCCACGGCGCCGGCCTTCACCGAGACCCTGGGGATGCACCTCGCCCGCTTCGAGGCCGAGGCCGACCTGCTGGCCCGCTCGGTCGCCGCCATGGAAAACCAGCGACGGGAGGCCGCGGGCACCGAGGCCTGACCGGCTTGACGATAGGATGGACACCGGTCGATGGCCGGGCGGCTGTCCGTGACACGAGTATGAACCGAACCTACGGGGGAAAGTGTGATCCGACGACGTGAGACCGGGGAAACCGGTGCGGTGCCGCTGGCACCGCACCGGCGGGGTGTGCGGGCGCGGCTTCGTGGCGCCAGCGTCGCCGTGGTGGCGGTGGTGGGCCTCGCGGCCTGCGTTGCGCCGCAGCCTTACAGTCAGACCGAGAACGAGGCGCGGGCGCTGGCCGATCTCGGCTCCATGTTCCAGGACCAGGAGCCGGTGGCGGCGCCGATCACGCTTGAAGAGGCGGTGGCGAGGGCGCTGAAGTACAACCTCGACCGTCGCCTCAAGCTGATGGAAGAGGCGGTTTCGCGCCGCGAGGTGGATGTGGCGGAGATGTCGCTGCTGCCCAATCTGGCCGCTTCGGCCGGATACTTCGCGCGTACCAACTACGATGCCTCGGTCAACAAGACCCTGACCGGCCCCAATGCCGGGCAGGTGGGCGATACCTACACCACGTCGGACGAGAAGGCTTTCGGCACCGGTAATCTGGTGGTGAGCTGGAACGTGCTTGATTTCGGCATCAGCTACATCCGCGCCCGCCAGCAGGCCGACCAGTCGCTGATCGTGTCGGAGCGCCGCCGTCAGGTGGTGCAGAACGTGGTGCAGGACGTGCGTGCCGCCTATTGGCGCGCCGCCGCCGCCGACCGGGTGCTGAAGCGCCTCGATCCGCTGTTGGCCGACGTTCAGGCGGCGGTGGCCGATGCCGAGGCGGCGGTGACGCAGCGTGTCGGACCGCAGCTTGATGCCCTGGAATACCAGCGGACCATGCTGGAGGCGGAGCGGCAACTGAAGGCTTTGCGCAGCCAGATGCAGCAGGCCCGCACCGAACTGGCGACGTTGATGAACCTACGTCCCGGCACGCCGTTCGAGATCACCGCCGCGCTGGTGCCCACCCCTGGGGCGGTGCCGGCCCTGCCGGCCGATCTGGACGCGCTGGAGTTGACGGCCCTGGCCAACCGCTCCGAGGTGCGGGGCGAGGCCTATCAGTTGCGCATCAACGAGAATGAAAGCTGGGTGGCGCTGCTGCGCATGTTGCCGGGGCTGGAACTGACCAGCTCGCTCGACCATTCGGCCAACAAGTATCTGCTGAACAACACCTGGGCCTCGGGCGGCGTGGAGCTGACCTGGAACCTGCTCAACCTGTTCTCCGGCCCGCGCGCCATGGCGTTGGCGGAAAGTCAGGAGATGCTGTCGCAGGTGCGGCGCCATGCGCTGTCCATGGCGGTGCTGAGTCAGGTCAACGTCGCCAACCTTGCCTATCGCACGGCGGTGGAGGATTACCAGTTGGCGGAACGCATTGCTTCGGTTGAAGCGCGCATCCGCGACCAGCTGGAGGCTGGCGGAGCGGCCCAGCAACAGGGGCGCCGGGCGGTGGTGCGTGGCCGGATCGGCGCGGCCCTGGCGGAGCTGCGACGGGACATGGCTTATGCCGACATGCAGGCGGCCTGGGGCCGGATGTTCGCCACCATCGGCGCCGACCCGCTGCCGGAGGAACTGACGGCCGGCGATGTGCCGACCGTGGCCAACGCCGTGGCGCAGACCTTCGCCCGCTGGGAGGCTGGGCAGGTGCAGGCCGTGGCACCGCAGGAGTCGGCCGTGCCGACGGTGGCACAACCGACCGAGGCGCCAGCGCCGGCCGTACCGGCGATGGATGCGGCGGCTCCGGCCGGGGTGCCGATGGCGGCGGCGGTTCAGGACGTCGCTCCGACCGTTGCCGAGGCTTACCAACCGCCCGTCGTCGAGGAGGTCGCCGCCACTGGGGCGGAACGTATCCGCCTGACGCCAGTGTCGGCGCCGATGCCGGCGATGCCGGCGATGCGGGCGGTCGTGCCGGGAACGATGAGGTTCTGAGCGTGTCGTTTGTCCGGAAGGGTGGAGTGATCGCCGCCGTCATCACCGGTCTCGCCGGTGCGGCGGCGATGCCTGCCTTGGCGCAGGAGGCGGCCGCCGACACGCTGTCCGCCCGTGGCCTGCTGGTGCCAGCGCGCGAAGCGGTGCTGTCGGCGGAACTGGCCGGCACCATCGCCGCCATGCCGGTGCGGGCCGGCAGCCGCTTCGACAAGGGGGCGGTGCTGGTGGAATTCGATTGCCGCCTCTATCAGGCGCGGCTGGCGGAAGCACGGGGCCGGCTGGCGGCGGCGCAGGCGCGGCTAGGATCGAACGAGCAACTGCGCCGGCTCAATTCCATCGGCGATCTCGACGTCGCCATCACCCGTGCCGAGGTGCAGGAGGTGAAGGCGATGGTGGACGGTGCGGTGGTGATGGTCGACCGCTGCAAGGTGGTGGCGCCGTTCCCTGGCCGGGTGGTGCAGCAGCATGCCAAGCAGCATGAAAGCGTCGAGGCCGGCAAGCCGCTCATCGAGGTGCTGGACGACACCACCCTGGAAGTCGAGGTCATCGTGCCGTCGCCTTGGCTTGGGTGGCTGAAGGTGGGGCACCCCCTCGCGGTCGCCGTGGACGAGAGCGGCACCACCCACGCCGCCAAGATCACCCGCCTGGGCGCGCGGGTCGATCCGGTCAGCCAGTCGGTGACGGTGCATGCCGTGCTGACGGAGCCGGCGCCGCACCTGGTGGCTGGCATGAGCGGCACGGCGCTGTTCGATCCGCCCCGATAAGGGTGATCCACGGTGAACCTGTTCACGGACTTATACCGGTGAACCTGTTCACGGACTTTTAAGGGTGCCTGCCGCTTGCTGGTGCTGGCGAACGACCCCGACACCGGAGGGGGGCGCAAGAGCCCCAGCCAGCCGATGACCGAACCGACCAGCGTCTACGCCGTGCTGCTCCAGCTTGAGCAGGAGGCCCGCCGCGCCGAGACCGAGGACGCCCTGCGGTTCGTGCTCGTCAACCAGACCCGCCGGCTGGTGGCCTTCCGCCAGGCGGTTCTGGTGCGCCTGCACGG
Organism: Pseudomonadota bacterium; assembly: GCA_023396465.1. Classification (GTDB taxonomy): domain Bacteria; phylum Pseudomonadota; class Alphaproteobacteria; order Rhodospirillales; family Rhodospirillaceae; genus Caenispirillum. The sequence continues at coordinate 10,128 of JAEWWF010000099.1, read as the reverse complement.
GCCGGGCCGGTTCGTGGTGGAGGCGGTCTCCAACGTGCCGGTCATCGACCGCGAAGCGCCCTTCGTGCGCTGGCTCGGGCGGGTGTTGATGGCGGCGCGGCCCGACCTGCCGCCGCCGTCGCTGCTCCCGCCGGGCACGACCACCGCTCGACGGGTGGACGCGGCGGCGCTGCCGTCCGATGTGCGCGCTGACTGGGCGGACTGGTGGCCGCCGGAGGTGCTGTGGCTGCCGTTGCCGGGACCGGACGGCCAGCCACAGGGCGGCCTCTTGCTGGCCCGCGAGGCGCCGTTCACATCGGCGGAGCTGGTCCTGGCGGATCGTCTGGCCGATGCCTATGGCCATGCCTGGGACGCCCTGCGGCGACGCCTTGGCCGACGCTTCGGCGGCGGGGTGCCCGCTGGCGGCGACATGATCCGCCGGCGCCGTTGGCTCGGCTGGAGCGTGGTGGCGGTGATGCTGGCGGCGCTGGCGTGGCCGGTGCAGCAATCAACCCTGGCCCCGGCCGAGGTGGTGCCGCGCGAACCGCGGGTGATCGCCGCGCCGCTCGAAGGCGTCATCGAGGAGGTTCTGGTCGAGCCCAACCAGCCGGTGATCGCCGGGCAACCGCTGTTCCGCTTTGAAGAGGGGCCGGTGCGGGCCCGACGCGACGTGGCGGCGCGGCAACTGGCGGTGGCCGAGGCGGATTTGCGGCTGGCGCAACAGGCCGCCTTCCGCGATGTCGCCCGCAAGGGTGAGATGGCGCTGAAGGAGGCTTCCGTCGCCTTGCGCCAGACGGAACTGGCCTATGCCGAGGAACTGCTCGCCCGCGCGGTGGTGGCGGCGCCGGCTGATGGCGTCGCCGTGTTCGCCAACCGCGACGACTGGACCGGTCGCCCGGTGGCGGTGGGTGAGCGGGTGATGGTGCTGGCCGATCCGGCGCGCACCGAACTGCGGGCATGGCTGGCCGTCTCCGATGCCATCAGCCTGGAGCCGGGGACCGAGGTGCGGGTGTTCCTGGCGGTCGATCCGCTCAATCCGGTGCCGGCGGTGTTGCGGCGGGCGAGCTACGATGCCGAACTGACTCCAGAGGGCGTTCTGGCCTACCGCATCGAAGCCGGGTTCCTGGAGGACGCCGCACCGCGCCTGGGTCTGCAAGGCACCGCCAAACTCTATGGCGAGCACGCACCACTGGCCTTCACCCTGTTCCGTCGCCCCATCGCCACCCTGCGCCAGTGGCTGGGGCTGTGACCATGGCCGGTGCCGTCCCCGCCGCTCCGGCCACTGCCGGGCCCGTCCTCGGGACCGGTGGCGGCCTGGGTGGGCCGGACCCGATGACCCAGCCGTTGCCGCCCTTGCGCGATGACCTGCGGCTGTTGCCGGGGCCGCGGGCGCGCGACGGTTCGCCGACCTACACGATCCATGATCCGGTGCGCAATCGTTACCACCGGCTGTCCTGGCAGGCATTCGAGATGCTTGGGCGCTGGCGGGCCGGCACCGGCGCCGCGCTCTGCGCCGCCGTTGCCGCCGAAACCACCCTGACGCCGGGCCGGGCGGAGGTGGTGCAATTGGTGCAGTTTCTGCGCGCCAATGTCCTGGTCGACATGCAGTCTCCGTCCGACCGCGAGATGTGGACCCGTCAGGCCGCCGCCATGCGCGCGGGCTGGAGCCGCTGGCTGCTGCATAATTACCTGTTCTTCCGCATCCCACTGGTGCGGCCGGACGGTTTCTTGCGCCGCGCCTGGCCGCTGGCGCGGGGGCTCTACACCCCGGCGGTGGCCTGGCTGATGGGGGCGCTGGCGGTGGCCGGCATCTTTCTGGTGGCCCGCCAGTGGGACAGCTTTGTCCACACCTTCACCCAGTTCAGCAGCCTGGAGGGGTTGGCGTGGATGGGGGCGGCGCTGGTGGTCAGCAAGATACTGCACGAACTGGGCCACGCCTTCACCGCCCATCGCTACGGCTGCCGGGTGCCGACCATGGGGGTGGCCTTCATGGTGCTGTGGCCGGTTCTCTACACCGACACCTCCGACGGCTGGCGCTTGACCGACCGCCGCCAGCGCCTTGCCATCGGTGCCGCCGGCGTGACGGTGGAACTGTGCGTGGCGGTGCTGGCGACCTTCGTGTGGGCCTTCAGCGATGACGGGCCGCTACGGTCGGCGGCCTTCTTCCTGGCGACGGCGGGGTGGACGGCATCGCTGGCCATCAACCTCAATCCGTTCATGCGCTTCGACGGGTATTACCTGCTGGCCGATTGGCTGGACGAGCCCAACCTGCAACCACGGGCCTTCGCGCTGGGGCGGTGGGCGTTGCGGGAGATCCTGTTCGGCCTCGGCGATTCCCCGCCGGAGCCTTTGCCGCGCGGCCGCCGCCGGGTGCTGGTGGCTTACGCCTGGGCAACCTGGATCTACCGGCTGGTGCTGTTCCTGGGCATCGCGCTGCTGGTCTATCACTTCTTCATCAAGGTCATCGGCATCCTGCTGTTCGTGGTGGAGATCGCCTGGTTCATTCTCAAGCCGGTCACGTCGGAGGTGCGCGTGTGGTGGAGCCGTCGCAAGGATCTGCGCCCGACCATCAATGTCGCTGTCACCCTTGGCTTGCTGGTGCTGCTGTTGGCGGCGGTGGCGGTGCCGTGGCGTACCACCGTGGCGCTGCCGGCGGTGCTGGAGGCGGTGCGCAGCCATGACCTGCACGCGCCCGAACCGGCGCGGGTGGCGCGGGTGCTGGTGGAGCCGGGCACGGTGGTGCGGGCCGGTGACCCGCTGGTGATCCTTGAGGCGCCGGATCTGGCCTTTCAACTCACCCTGGCGCGGCTGCGGCTGGCGGTGACGCAATTGACCCTCGACCGCTCCAGCGCCGATGACACCCTGCGAGCCGAGGTGCCGCTGCTGGCGGCCGACCTGCAACGGTTGCTGGCCGAGGAGGCTGTTCTTGTGGCGCGCGATGGCCGCCTGACCTTGACGGCGGCGGTGGCTGGGCGGGTCACCGACGTCATGCCGGGGCTGCGGGCGGGTCTGTGGGTGGAGCCGCGGGCGGTGCTGCTGCGGGTGGTGGGGCGCGACTCGGCCCGCATCGTCGCCTATGCCGGCCAGGACGATCTGCCGCGCCTGACCTCCGGCGCCGCCGCCCGCTTTCACCCCGATGACGCGCTGGCGCCGGCGGTGACCGGGCGGGTGACGGTGATCGACGGCATCAACCGCCCGGTGCTCGATCATGCCCTGCTGGCGGCCGACCAGGGCGGCGCCATCGCCACCCGCCAGGATGCCGAGCGCCGCCTCAAGCCGGAACGCTCGCTCTACCGGGTGGTGGCTGAACCCGATGGCGCATCGGCGCCGGACCAACTGCGGCGGGGAACCTTGCGGGTCGAGGGGCAGGCGGAAAGCCTGCTGGTCCGCCTGTGGCGGACGGTGGCCGGGGTTCTGATCCGCGAAAGTGCCTTCTAAGGCTGGATCACCCGGCGATGGCGGCGGCGATCTCCGCCCCCAGGGCGTGGAGCGCGGCGTCGGCGGCGGGGATCAGCGCCGTCATGTGCAGGAAGCCATGGATCAGGCCGCCGTGCTCGATCAACCGGGCGCCGATGCCTTCCGCCCGCAGGCGCGCCACCCAGCGGCGGCCGTCGTCGGCCAGTGGATCATGGCCGGCGATCACCACCGTCGCCGGCGGCAGACCGCGCAGGCTGCCGGCCATCAGTGGCGACAACTCGGGGTCGAGCACGCTGACCCCATGGCCGGTGGCGTAGTGGTCCAGGAACCACAGCACATCCGCGTCTTCCAGGAACCGGCCGCGACCATGCTCGGCGTGGCTGGCGCCGGCCAGGGTGGCGTCAAGGCAGGGATAGACCAACACCTGATGCACCGGCTGCGGCATCCGTCGCGTCGCCAGCCGCAGGCACAGCGCCGCCGCCAGATTGCCGCCGGCACTGTCACCGCCGAGGACCACCGGCCCGAACCGGTCCATGGCCCAGGCCAGCGCCGCCCCGGCGTCGTCCACGGCGGCGGGGAAGGGGGCTTCCGGCGCCAGCCGGTACTCCACCGCCAGCACCGGTCCGCCGTAGCCGTGGGCGATGGTGCGGCAAGGGCCGTCGTGGGTGTCGAGGCTGCCCATCACCCAGCCGCCGCCGTGCAACCACAGCAGCAGCGGGCGTCCTGCCGCCACTCGTTCCGCCGGTGGGGTGTAGAGACGGCCGGCGATGGGACCAGCCGCCCCAGGCACGGTCAGATCATGGGCCGTCACCGCCGCCGGTCCTGATCGGCCGGCGCGGCGCTGCAAACGGGCGAAGCCGTCCCGCGCCTCGGCGAGCGGCAAGGTCCAGGTCGGCGGCCGACGTTCGCTGGCCAAGCGGTCCAGGAAGGCGCGGGCGGCGGGATCAAGCGGCGTCTGACTCATGGCTCTTGCTGGCTGGGGCTGGCGGGCGCCCAGCGTCGGCGACAGCGGTTCGCTGGTCAAGGTGCGTCGACCGCGAGACGGGCGTCCTTCGTCGCATCAGTGATAAGTTTGGTCCTGTCGGCCCGTTCAAAATGGGCCTGGGATTGCGCGCGGCTGGCCGGTTCTGTAGGGTCCGCCCTTCGGTTGCCGAGCTGTGAGGGAGGACATGGGAGCCCGGCACCCGGCGATGCTTACCGAGATCAATAGACAATCAACGAGGTAGGAACATGCGTGCCATCACTCGGGCCGCTCTTGCGGCGACCGTCGCCACTCTCGGCCTCACCGCCGCCTTGCCGGCGCTGGCCGAGGTCAAGGTCGGCGTGGCCCTCGGCCTCACCGGCCAGATCGCCGCCATCGGCGAGCAGTCGCGCCGTGGCGTCGAAGCCGCCATCAAGGCGTTCAACGAAAAAGGCGGCCTGAACGGCGAGCAGGTCACACTCCAGGTGGAAGACGATGCCTGCGATCCCAAGCAGGGTGTCGCCGTCGCCAACAAGCTGGTGTCGTCCGGCGTGGTGGCGGTGGTCGGTCACATGTGCACCGGCCCGACCATTGCCGCGTCGTCGGTCTATGCCGAGGAAGGCATCCCGATGATCTCCGCCTCGGCGACCGGACCGGAACTGACCGAGCGCGGTCTCGACAACGTCTTCCGCGCCACCGGCCGCGACGATCAGCAGGGCTCCGTTGCCGGTGCCATGATCGCCGAGCGCTTCGGTGACAAGAAGGTGGCGGTGGTTCACGACAAGCAGGCCTATGGCCGCGGTCTCGCCGAGGAAGCCAAGAAGGCCATGGTCGCGGCGGGCAAGCAGCCGACCATGGAAGCCTCCATCACCCCGGGCGAGAAGGACTTCTCCGCCCTGGTGTCGCGCCTGAAGCAGGATGGCGTCGAGGTGGTGTACTTCGGCGGCTACTACAACGATCTTGGCCAGATCGTCCGTCAGGCCCGTCAGCAGGGGCTGAACGCCACCTTCGTTGGCGGTGATGGTCTGTCGTCGTCGGAATTCTGGGCCATCACCGGCGATGCCGGCGAGGGCACCCTGTTCACCTTCACCCCCGATGCCTCGCAGAACCCGGCGGCGCAGGAAGCGGTGGACGCCTTCAAGGCCGACGGCAAGGGCGACCCGGACAACTTCGCCTACTACTTCTATGCCGCCGCCCAGGTGCTGACCCAGGCGATGACCGCCGCTGGCTCCTCCGATCCGGAAGCGGTGCTCGAAGCCCTGCGCAACGGCAGCTTCGAGACTGTCGTCGGCACCATGGACTTCGACGACAAGGGCGACCTGAAGGCGCCGCAGTTCGTCTTCTACGGCTGGCAGGGCGGCAGCGCCAAGCCCGCCGGCTTCTGATCGCATCGCGCGTTGACGGAGGCGGTGCTGGCGGCGGAAATACCCGCGGCCGGCACCGCTGCGATGTCAGGAGGGGGGCAGTGGCGATGCCGGGGCATCACCGGTGCGCCATGACCAGCAGTTCTTGCCCGCCGCCTTGGCGGCATACATGGCGGTGTCGGCGACGCTGAGCAGACTGTCGCCGGTGGGAGCCTCGTCGGGGAACAGGGCGAGGCCGATGCTGGCGCCGATGCCCAGCGACTCGCCATTCCACGTCACCGGCTCGCCGATCGCCATCAGTACCTTGGCGGCGATGCGCTCCACATCGGCCCGGCCGCCGACATTGACGGCCAGCACGACGAATTCGTCGCCGCCGATGCGGGCGGGGGTGTCGCCCTCCCGCAGCGCCGCCTTCAGGCGGCGGCCGACGGTGGCCAGCACGGTGTCGCCGGCATCGTGGCCGCAGCGATCGTTGATGGGTTTGAAGCCGTCCAGATCAATGAACAGCATGCCGACCAGGGTGTCGTAGCGCCGCGCCTGCGCCAGCGCTGATTGCAGCCGATCGTACAGCAAAGACCGGTTGGCGAGGCCGGTCAACTGGTCGTAGAGCGCCAGGTGACGGATGCGCTCCGCCGCCTGATGACGGGCGATGGCCACGGCGGCGATGCGGGCGGCGCGCTGCATGACGTCCAGCGCCGCGTCATCGGGTAGGCCGGGGTCCGCCGTGTAGACGGCGAAGGTGCCGAGCACGCTGTCGCCGGGCGTGAGGACCGGCAGCGACCAGCAGGCACGCAAACCGGCGGCGGTGGCGTCGGCGCGAAACGCAGCCCAATTGGAGTCGGTCAGGATGTCGGCGGTGAGCCGTGGCTGTCCCGTGAAGGCGGCGACGCCGCACGATCCGACATGGGAGCCGATGGTGACGCCATCGATGGCCCGCAGGAAGTCGGGCGGCAGCGAGGGCGCGGCGCAGTGGTGCAGGGTATCGCCTTGCGGACCGAGCAGCAGGAGCGAGGCGCGACGGCCGGGAAGCTGTTCCTCGATGGCGAGACAGATGCGCTCGCCGACCACCGGCAGGGGTTCGGCGCGGGCGACCATCTCCAGGATTTCGCGTTCCGCCCGCAGCAGGGCGGCGGCGCGGTCGCGTTCGGTCACGTCGATGCCGGTGCAGATCAGGTGGCTCGCCACCCCTTCGCGGTCACGCAGGGTGGTGAAGGTCCAGCGGACGATACGCACGGCGCCGCCGACGGTGCGTAGCCCGGTGGTCAGGCCGCTGGAGGCGGGGCCGTCTCCCTGCTCGTCCAGGCGGAAGGCGGCGGCGGACTCTGCTTCCGGGATCAACTCGCCGAGACGGCTGCCGATGACCTCGCGCTCCTGCAATCCGGTGACGGTTTCGCAGGCTCTGTTGAAGGAGACGATGCGGCCACGGCGGTCGACCACCGCCACCAACGCGCCGACCGTGCGCAGCACGGCGTTGGTGAACTCCTGCTCTCGCGACAGCCGCTCGTTCACCGCCCGCGTTTCCGCCAGGGCGGCGTCGCGGGCATCCTCGGCGGCGCGGCGCCGGGTGGTGTCGCGCTGGATGCCGACATAGTGGGTGAGGTGCTGCCGGCTGTCGAATACCGGCGCCACCATCAACTCGTTCCAGAAGGCCGAGCCGTCCTTGCGGAAATTGCGGATGACGCTGATGCCCTCGCGTCGTTCGGCGATGGCGGTGCGGATCTCGGCAAGGCCCGGCTGGTCCTCGTCGCCATTGTGGAGGAAACGGCAGTTGCGCCCCAGCGCTTCCTCGGCGGCGAAGCCGGTGATCTCGGTGAAGGCCGGGTTGGTGTAGAGAATGGGCATCCCCGGTGCCTGGGCATCGACGATGATGATGCCCTGGCTGGAGGCTTCGATGGCGCGGTTGCGCAAGCGCAGCGCGGCTTGGCTCTCGCGCAGGTGGCGCTCGCGGCGGACGGCGGCGGACACGTCGTTGACTTGCAGCAGGCAGCCGGGCGCGCTGCCGCCGAGCGGGCGCACGGCGGCCGATTGCTCCACCACCTCGTGATCGCTCGGTCGGCGCAGGGGCAGCACGGTGCGGTGCAACTGGTTCGACAGCACCGAGGCCATGCCATTCCGGCATGCCTGCTGGACCGCATCGACCAACGCCACCGATACCGAGTCGCCAAACAGCGTCATCAGGTCATTGCCGGACGCGGCCGTGGCCGTGACTCCGCTGCGGCGGACCAGCCAGGCATTCCAGAAGACGATGCGGCCGTCGCGGTCAAACAGAGCCACGCCGCAGTCAAGGGCGTCGAGGGCGCTGCCGTCGGCACCGGTCATTACGCTGTCCCCCCTTTTATCCCCCTTGCGACCGCGTCAGCCGCCCAGGCTGTGCAGGTAGCTGGCAATGGCTCCGCGGAACGCTTCGGCGGTGCGCAGATCCACCACGAATGCCAGATAACCTTCCAGATTGCGCGATTTCAGGCTGAAGTCGATCTGCACCAGCATGATGAACGTATCACTGTCGCCCATCAAGCGGGTCAGACCGGCACGGCCGGCGTGATAGGGCTCGGGCAAGCTGGAGTGGAGTTCGGTTTTCAGGGCATTGGCGATGGTGGCGAGGCAGCTGTTGAGGATGATGTTGCCGATCTCGGCAAGGGTTTCCTGCTCCAGCTCGGAAATCTCGTCGGCCGGAAGATCCTCGCCGATCACGGCCCGGACCAGTTCCAGGCTGCGCTCACCCGGAAACAGCAGGGCGGCGGTGCCGGTGATCAGTCCCTCGAAGCTCTGCGTCACGCCGGCCAGGACGTCCGGCACGCTGGCGGCGAAAGCACTCTCCGCTTCGGCGGTATCGGCCAGACGTACCAGGGGGACCGACAGCATCACCTCGTCGCCGACCAGCCGTGAAAAACTGGCGGCGGCGCGGCCGACGCCCATGTTCATCAGCTCGGTGACGACGTCCTGTTCGTCGGCGGTGAACTGCCAAGCGGCCATCAAACGGCGTCCTTGCCCGCGTTCAGCAGAAAGCCCGACAGATCCTCTTCCCGTGGTGGCTTGGCGATGAAACTCATGCCGAGCGCGCGGGCACGGCCGGCGACCGCGTCCTGGATGTTGGCGGTGACCATGGCCATGCGGATTTCCGGATGGCCACCCGCCAGTTCCTCCGCCAGTTGCAGGCCGTCCCGGCCGGGCATGTTGAAGTCGATGAGGGCGCGGTCGACGCTCACCCCTTCAACGGCTGCGGCGGCTTCGTCGGCCGAGGCGGCTTCGATGATGGTGGCATCGGGCACCAGCGCCGTGACAAGGCGACGCAGAGACAGGCGCGCCACGCGGCTGTCGTCGACAATCAGAATTGTTGGCATCACTTCCCCCCTGTGCCGAGGCGTTCAGACAGCGCACATCGGCCGAAGGGTATTTATCGCGATTTTTACGGACCGGCAACTGCCGATGCGCTGCCAACGACGACAGGGCGCCGGAAGGGGTGCTCAGGACGGGCCGGTGCAATCGAACAGGACGCGGCTAACCTGTCGGGTGCGCTCGGCGCCGATTTCGGCGGCGAGGCGGGCGCGGGCTGCGAAGGCGCCGAGGCTGCCCCGCACTTCCAGCGCTTGCGCCACGGCGGCAAGCTCGGCCTCGTTGAAGGTCGGCTCCAGCCGTTGCCAAAAGCAACGGCAGTTGACATGGGGGACGCTGGCCTCGCACAGACCGACCCGGTCGAGGCCTTCGGCCGGGGCGGTGGCCTCGTCGTCCGGGCTATCCTCCGCCCTTGGCGGTGCTCCGGCGTCCGTCGGCATGGCGTCCGGCGATGCGGGCAGCGGCACGGTCAGCCCGGCGGGCAGAACGAGCAGAAGAACCAGGGCGACACCGATGCCGGCGGCCGCTCCGCCCAGGATGACCAGCGCCATGGTCAGCAGACGGCGTGGTGACCGGAGGGTCCGGCGCCACCAGATCTGGATGCGCCGGGAGAGCGAGTGGGGCCGGCGCCGGTTGGGCGATGGCACCCGTGGTGCGATTGCCGGGTGACTGGTCATGGTGGCGCCAGCTTTTCCAGACGGTGAGAAGCCTGTGACCACGGCACACCTGATGCCGGAAGAGCCCGTAGAAATCGTAAGAGAAAATGCCTAAACTTTTAGGCATTTCCCCCGTAATACACAAGACTCTTCCTGTAGTATTGCACAGTTGGGGCCTTGTTGCGACCCATCGTGTGGTTTCAAGTCTTGGCAGCGATCAGTCGCCGCCGAGAGCCTCTTCGATCCGCACGGCCAGGGCTTCCACCTCCGGCAGCAGCAGGCGGGCGAAGGCGGCGGCGGTGGCCTGCTTGTCGGCGTGGAAGGGTTCGCCGCCGCGCGCCGCCGCCGTTGCCATGCGCCCCCACATCCAGCCGTAGGCCAACAGGGCGAACAGCCGCAGGATGTCGGTGGCCGCCGC
>JAEWWF010000088.1 GCA_023396465.1 Pseudomonadota bacterium | reverse complement strand
GCCCTGTTCGGCCGCGATGTGCCCGCCGACCCGCCGCTGCCGCCGCCCCCCTCCGAGGCGGCCTCTCCCACGGCGGCGGCCGACGCCGGCCGTGCCGCCGTCGAGGCTTCCCCCGTCGCTTAACTTGACTTTGACCGCCTGCCTGCTAACTCTCGTAGATATGGATCGGGGATCGCGCCGCCGCTGGCGCCAGTCTTTGCAGGGAAGCCGGAACGGTTAATCCAAGCCCTTGAAAAAACAGCTCTATATCAAGACCTACGGGTGTCAGATGAACGTCTACGACTCCGGTCGGATGGCGGACGTCCTGGCGCCCATCGGGTATGCCCCCGCCGAAGCGCCCGACGGCGCCGACATGGTCATCCTCAACACCTGCCACATCCGCGAGAAGGCGGCCGAGAAGGTGTTCTCCGAACTGGGCCGCCTGCGCGCCCTCAAGGAGGAGAAGCGGGCCGTTGGCGGTGATCTGCTGATCGCCGTGGCCGGCTGCGTCGCCCAGGCGGAAGGCGAGGAGATCCTCGCCCGCGCGCCTTATGTCGACATCGTGCTGGGGCCGCAGGCGTATCACAAGCTGCCGGAGATGGTGGCCCAGGCCGAGCGCGCCGCCGCCCAGGCCGCCACCGCGCGGGCCAACGGCAAGCCGGCGCCGGGGCAGGGCATCCTCAACACCGACTTCCCGGCCGAGCCCAAGTTCGACCACCTGCCGGCGCCCAGCGTCAGCGGGCCGTCGGCCTTCCTGTCGATCCAGGAAGGGTGTGACAAGTTCTGCACTTTCTGCGTCGTCCCCTACACCCGTGGTGCCGAGTATTCGCGTGGTGTCGCCGCCATCGTGACCGAGGCGCGGCAGATGGTGGCGGCCGGGGTGCGGGAGATCACCCTGCTCGGCCAGAACGTCAACGCCTTCCACGGCGAGGGACCGGACGGCCGCGAATGGGGCCTCGGCGCCCTGTGCCGGGCGCTGGCGGAAATCGATGGGCTGGCCCGCATCCGCTACACCACCTCGCACCCGCGCGATGTCGATGACGATCTGATCGCCGCCCACCACGACGTGGCGGCGCTGTCGCCGTTCATCCACCTGCCGGTGCAATCGGGTTCCGACCGTATCCTGCGGGCGATGAACCGGGGCCATGGCGCCGACGATTACCGCCGCATCATCGACCGGCTGAAGACGGCGCGCGACGATCTGGCGCTGTCGTCGGACTTCATCGTCGGCTTCCCCGGCGAGACCGACGCCGATTTCGCCGCCACCCTCAAGCTGGTGGAGGATGTCGGCTACATCCAGGCTTACAGCTTCAAGTACAGTCCGCGCCCCGGCACGCCGGCCGCAGGCATGGCCAATCAGGTGCCGGAAGCGGTGAAGGACGAACGGCTGGCCGCCCTTCAGGCGTTGCTCCAGACGCAGCAGGCGGCGTTCAACCACACCTGTGTCGGGCGCGAGATGGATGTGCTGCTCGATCGTCAGGGACGCCAGTCCGGCCAGCTGCTCGGCCGCAGCCCCTATATGCAGCCGGTGCATGTGGAGGCGCCGACGGCCCTGTTCGGGGCGCTCGCCCGCCTGCGCATCGTGTCCGCCGGGCCCAACAGCCTGCGGGGCGAACTGATCGCGGCGGACCCGCCGCACCCGAAGGAAAGGGCTTGCGCGTGACAGACATGGCGACGACCCCCGACGACCGGACCGAGATCACCGTTCAGTTCGACGACAACGGTCTGCTCCAGGTCCTGTTCGGGCCGGCCAACGCCAATCTGGACCGCATCGAGGAGCGCCTGGGCGTGTCGCTCAGCGCCATCGGCAACACCGTGGTCATCCACGGCGGCGCGGCGGACGCGCGCGAGGCCGAGGCGGCCCTCGACACCCTGTACCGGCGTGCCCGCCAAGGCCACGACATCACCCTGGCCGAGGTCGATGCCGTGGTTCGCATGCAGGGCGAGCAGGTGACCGGCGAGGCCGGCGGCGAGGATCTCACCATCCGCACCCGCAAGCGCCATGTCATTCCGCGCTCCAAGACCCAGGCCGATTACGTGCGTGTCATGCGCGCCAACGAACTGGTGTTCGGCATGGGCCCGGCCGGCACCGGCAAGACCTACATGGCGGTCGCCCAGGCGGTGTCCATGAAGATCGCCGGCAAGGTGGACCGCCTCATCCTCTCCCGCCCCGCCGTCGAGGCGGGGGAGCGGCTGGGCTTCCTGCCCGGCGACATGCGGGAGAAGATCGATCCCTACCTGCGGCCGCTCTATGACGCCCTTTACGACATGATGCCGGGCGATCAGGTGGTGAAGGAACTGGAGGCCGGCACCATCGAGGTGGCGCCGCTCGCCTTCATGCGCGGCCGCACGCTGTCCAACGCCTTCATCATCCTGGACGAGGCGCAGAACACCACGCCGACGCAGATGAAGATGTTCCTCACCCGCCTTGGCGAGAACTCGCGCATGGTCATCACCGGCGATCTGTCGCAGGTGGACCTGCCGCTGGGCGCCAAGTCGGGCCTGCGCGACGCGCTGGAGGTGCTGGACGGGCAGCGGGGCATCGGTTTCGTCAGCTTCAGCCGCAAGGACGTGGTGCGCCACGATCTGGTGACCCGCATCGTCACCGCCTACGACCACCGCGACCGCGCCGGCGGCGCCCAGCCGCAAAACCATTCGGGCGGCGCCCAGCCGCAAAACCACTCCGGCGGCACCGCCCGCTGACACCGATCCATCCCGCCGCGCCGGGCCATTCCGCCGGCGATCCTCAAGGACGTACCGCATCCATGTCCGGCACTCCGCCGCAATCCACTGAACCGCTCGCCCCGCCCGCCGTCGATGTGCTGGTGGAGGTGGAGCGTTGGACCACCCTGCTACCCGATATCGAGGATCTGGTCGTGCGGGCGGCGACGGCGGCCTATCAGGCCGGCGGTCCCGACGCCTTCGAGCCGGAACCGCCCCATGGCGTCGAACTGTCGGTGTCGTTACAGGACGATGCCGCCGTGCGGACGCTGAACCGCCAGTACCGGCGCACCGATTCGCCCACCAACGTGCTCTCCTTCGCCGCCCTGGAAGGCGATCTGCCGCCGTTGCCGGAGGGCGAGCCGCTGCCGCTTGGCGATATCGTGCTGGCGCTGGAAACCTGCGAACGCGAGGCGGCGGAGACCGGCATTCCGCTCGCCCACCATGTTCACCATCTGGTGGTGCATGGCGTGCTGCATCTTCTCGGGTATGATCACGAGGACGATGCCGATGCCGAGGAGATGGAGGCGGTGGAGGTGGCGGTGCTGGCCACCGCCGGCATCCCCGATCCCTACGCCCGTGGCGGCGATGACGAGGAGGTGCCGGAGCCCCCGGCGCCCGAAAGAGAGAGATGACCGACCAGAGTTCCAGTAGCTCGCCCCGCATATACGGGGCCGAGCACGACAGTGGCCTTCTTACCGGTGTCCGTCACTGGCTGAAGGGCCTGCGCCGCCGCAACGGCGGCGACCATTCCGTCCGCGAGACGCTCGAAGAGCTGATCGAGGAACGGGAGCAGGACGAACTGCCCATCGACGAGCATGAGCGCGTCCTGCTGACCAACATCTTCCGGCTGCGCGACCTGACGGCATGGGATGTGATGATCCCGCGCGCCGACATCGTGGCGGTGGAAGTAGGGACCGACCTGCGGGAGGTGACGGACACGCTGGCGCGGGTCGGCCACTCCCGGCTGCCGGTCTACCGCGAGACCCTGGACGATGTCATCGGCATGGTCCACATCAAGGATCTGGTGGCGGTGGTCGCCAAGGGCCGCACCGTCACCTTGCAGCATCTGGTGCGGCGGGTGCTGTTCGTCTCGCCGTCCATCCGGGTGCTGGACCTGCTGCTGGAGATGCGCCTGAAGCGCACCCACATGGCCATGGTGGTGGACGAATACGGCGGCATCGACGGCCTGCTGACCATCGAGGACGTGGTCGAGCAGATCGTCGGCGAGATCGAGGACGAGCACGACTCGGAAGCCGAACCGGAAATGGTCGACATGGGCGACGGCACCCTGATGGCCGACGCCCGCGTGTCGCTGGAGGATTTCGAGGAGCGTTACGGCGAGGTGGTGACGGAAGAGGAGCGCGAGGAAATCGACACCCTCGGTGGTCTGGTGTTCCGTATCACCGGCCGCATACCGGCCCGCGGCGAGTTGGTCCGCCATGTTGGAAGCGGTTTGGAGTTCGAGATCCTCGACGCCGACCCGCGCCGCATCCGCCGTCTGCGCCTGCGCAACCTGCCGCCGCCGGTGGAGCGCGGCGACCGGCAGGATGATTGAGCCTTGCGTCGTTTGCCGCACCGCTCCCCCCCGCGCCCCGAGGCTCCGACGCCCGTGACCCCGCCCCCCCACCCGGACGGCCCTTCTC
>JAEWWF010000087.1 GCA_023396465.1 Pseudomonadota bacterium | reverse complement strand
GGACCGGGTACTGCGCGATGCGGTGCGCCGTGCCGCCGCCGCTTCCAGCGGGGAGGACGGGCGCGACCCGCAGACCTCTCCCCGCCGTCCGATCCCTCCGACCGGGCCGGCGGCCGTCGAGTCGGCGGTGGTGCTGGAGCCGGAGACGCTGCGGTCGCTGGAAAGCCAGCTCGGTCTCGACTACATGACCGAGCTGCTGCGGGAATACGTCGCCCAGGCCCGCGATCAGGTGGAGATGCTGACCGGCGGCGAGGCCGACCTTGCCATGCCCGATGTCATCCGGGCGGCGCATGACCTCAAGTCCACCTCGGTCAATTTCGGATTCCTGTGGCTCGGTGCCCTGGCCGAGGAGATGGAGGCGGCCTGCCGCGCCGGCGATGCCGCGCGGGCGCGGGCCCTGGCGCCCCAGCTGGAAGAGCGCTTGCAGCGCACCCTCCAGGCGCTCGCCGGAGCCTACCCCGGCATCACCGTCGCGGCCGCATGAGCAGCCTCACCGCGGTCTTGAACCATGGTATAATGCGAACAGGTCGTCCCGCATAGGCCGTCCTATCCATTTGCGGTGTGCGAGAACTGCGGGTAGGGTGTTGCCGTTGCGGGGTTTTCGGCAGCGGGGGGCGAGCACTCGCCGGAAGGCCGCGCAGCGTCCCGTGTCTATGGGAGTGGGGAAAGGCCGTGGTGCCTAAGGGGACGAACATCCTGCTGGTCGAGGACAATCCGGGCGATGCCCGATTGATCCAGGTTCTGCTGGCCGAGGAGGCCGGGGCGGAATTCCATCTGACGCATGTGGAGCGTCTGGCCGATGCCTGCGAACTGGTGAAGCAGGAGGAGTTCGCCGCCGTTCTGCTCGATCTCTCCCTGCCCGACAGCCATGGCCTCGACACCGTCATCGGCCTGCGCCGGTCCGGCCCGGATATTCCCATCGTCATTCTGTCCGGCCTCGATAACGAGGAGGTGGCCCTGGCGGCGTTGCAGTCCGGCGCCCAGGACTATCTGGTCAAGGGACGCGCCGACGGCATGCTGCTGAAGCGCTCCATTCTCTATGCCATCGAACGCCACCGCACCCGCAAGCAATTGCTGCTGGCCGAGGCCGCCTTCAACTGCACCGACACCGGCATCATGGTGATGGATGCCGGTTGGCGGGTGATCCGCGTCAATCCCGCCTTCACCCGCGTGACCGGCTTCGTCCCCGACGAGGTGGTCGGACACAAGCCGCTGGTGCTGTCATCGGGCGTGCATGACCCGGAGTTCTATGACGACCTGTGGCGCTCCCTGGACGAGCAGGGGGCCTGGGAAGGCGAGATCTGGAACCGCCGCAAGAATGGCGAGGTCTACCCCGAGTGGTTGCGGATCAACGCCGTGGCCGACGAGCAGGGCGGCATCACCGGCTACGTCGCCATCATGTCGGACATCACCCATCGCAAAAAGGCGGAGACCGAACTTCTGCGGCAGGCGACGCGCGATCCGCTCACCGGCCTCGCTAATCGCCAGCTGTTCATGCATGTCCTTGATGACAGCATCGAGCGGGCGGGATCGCTGGAACGGTCCTGCGCCGTGTTGTTCATCGATCTGGACGGCTTCAAGGATGTCAACGACCGCTGGGACCACGCGGTTGGCGACGAAATGCTGAAGGAGGTGGCGCGGCGGCTGCGCGGATCGGTGCGCGTTTCCGACGAGGTGGCACGGCTTGGAGGGGACGAGTTCACCGTGGTGCTGACGGAAGTTCGGGAGACCCTGGACGCGGCGCGGGTGGCCGAGAAGATTGTCGCCGCCGTGGCGCAGCCATATGCCCTGTCGGTGGGCGAGGCGCATGTGTCGGCCTCGGTCGGCATCGCCGTCTACCCGGCCGACGCCACCAGCGCCGAGGATTTGGTGCGGGCGGCCGATCAGGCCATGTATGCCGCCAAACGGGCCGGCAAGAACCGGTATCGCTTCTATGAGGGGCAGCCGCCGACACCGACCCGGGTGGTGGCCAGCTGACCCCGTCGGCCGGTCTTCGCCCCGCAGACCCCTGGTTGTGGGACGCGAAGTATGAGACAGTATCGCTATCCGGACGGGGATCATCGTCCGCAACAAAAGAACACCGTTTCGGAATCGGAGTGACGAGGGGTATGGCGCTCAACGGCAACGTGGTGGGGACCATGGAAATCCTGCTGGTCGAGGATAACCCGGGGGACGCCCGCCTCGCCGCGGAAGCCTTCAAGGAAGGCAATATCCCGACTCAGCTGCATGTGGTGCAGGACGGCATAGAAGCCATGTCCTTCCTGCGCCGCGAGTCGCCTTACAGCGAGGCGCCGCGGCCGGATCTCGTGCTGCTCGACCTCAACCTGCCGCGCAAGGACGGGCGCGAGGTGCTGGCCGAGATCAAGGAAGACCCCCACCTGCGCCGCATCCCGGTGATCGTGCTGACCACCAGCCAGGCCGAGACGGATATCTCCCGCTCCTACGAGCTTCACGCCAACTGCTACATCGTCAAGCCGGTGGATTTCGACCGCTTCATCGACGTGGTGCGCGGCATCGAGGACTTCTGGTGCTCGCTGGTCAAGCTGCCGCCCACCGGCTGAACTGATGCGCCGACGGTCGTCCCGCCCTGCCTAGCCTGATGGTATGGCGTCGACCGGATCGGTGGCCGGGGTCTGTTCCAGCACCGCCAGCATGTCGTCGATGCGGATGAATTTGTCGCGCGGCCGGGTGCCGTCACCCGCCGCCTGTTCCGCCGCGTCGATGCGCTGCCAGCCGGCGAAATCCACCACCTGAAACCCCCGGCTTTGCAGCAGTCGTTCCAACTCACCGCCGCCGGGACTGCCGGCAGGGACCGCGCGCAGGTGCGCCAGAGCCTGTTCCGCCGCCTCGCGGGCGCTGGCGCGGTTGGCGCCGATGACGCCGCGCGGTCCGTGACGGGCCCAGCCGGCGACATACAGTCCCGGCTCCACCACCCCGTCAACATTGGCGATGACGCCGCGCTCGACATCAAGGGGCAGGCCGGGGAAGGGGGTGGCGCGATAGCCGATGCAGGTCACCACGGTGCCAACCGACAGGCTGGTGGTGGTCTGGGCCGGGGGGCGTGCCCCGCCACTATCGGGGGAAGGGGCGCGATCCGCCAGCAGGCCGGTGACACCCTGCCGGCCATTGCCAAGGATGGCGCGCGGCGCATGGCGGAACAGAAAGTGGACGCGCACGCGCGGATCCTCTGGTCCCGTCGTTGCCGTGCTCTCGGCGAAGCCGCGCAGAATGTCCAGGTTGCGCTTGACCCGGCGGGCATCGCGCGGGTCCACATCGGGCGGGATGTCCGCGGGCAGGTCGGCGGCCTGGACCACCGGCCGGGCGCCGGACAGCTCTCCCATCTCCCGCAGTTCGGCGGAGGTGAATTGCGCTTCCAGCGGGCCGCGCCGCCCCAGCAGGTAGATATCGGTCAGCGGCGAGGCGGCGATGGCCTCCGCGGCCGGGCGGGCGAGGTCGGTCACCGCCATCTCGTCGGGGGTCAGCGCCAGGATGCGGGCGACGTCCAGCGCCACGTTGCCATTGCCGACCACCGCCACCCTGGGGCCGGGAATGCGCGGGGCGAGGTGGGCCCAGTCGGGGTGTCCGTTGTACCAGCCGACGAAGGCGGCGGAGCCGTAAACCCCCGGCAAGTCCTCTCCTGGCACGCCGAGGCGGCGGTCACCGGCGGCGCCGACCGCCAGCACGACGGCATCGTACAGCCGCCGCAGTTCCGTCAGGTCGACATCCTCCCCCACCCGCACATTGCCGACAAAGCGGATACCGTGGGCGGTGAACAGGGGCTCGAACTGCCGCACGACGCTCTTGGTCTTCTGATGGTCGGGGGCGACGCCGCCGCGCACCAGCCCATAAGGGGTGGGCAGGCGGTCGATCACGTCGATGGACACCAGCGGAGCCTGACGCCGGATCTCCTCCGCCGTGTACAGCCCGGTCGGGCCGCTGCCGATGATGCAGACACTGCCGTGGACCTCCATGCCGTCACCTCCTCGCGGGCGGATGGACCCTCAGTCTAACCGACCCGGCGGCGATGGTTAAGCGGGAAGGTCGGACTTGAGCCGCATCGCTCCGGATTCGTCGCCTGAACGCTTGCGGCTCTTGGTGGGGCTTCGTTACCCTCTTGCGGCACAATCATAAGAACATCGCAGCAGGAGGCGTCCTTTCGTGCCGTTTTATGCCATTGACGGGGTGATCCCGGTCGTCCATCCCAGCGCCTATGTCCATCCCACCGCCGTGCTCATCGGCGACGTCATCGTCGGGCCGCGCTGCTATGTCGGGCCCGGCGCCTCCATGCGCGGTGATTTCGGCCGCCTGATCATGGAGGAGGGCGCCAACTTGCAGGACAACTGCACCATGCACGGCTTTCCCGGCACCGACACGGTGATCGAGGCCGACGGCCACATCGGCCACGGGGCGGTGCTGCACGGCTGCCGGGTCTCCCGCAATGCGCTGGTGGGCATGAGCTGCGTGGTGATGGACGGCGCCGTGGTCGGCGAGGGGGCCATCGTCGCCGCCTGCGCCTTCGTCAAGGCGGGACAGGTCATTCCCGCCCGCACCCTGGCCGCCGGCATTCCCGCCAAGGTGCTGCGCGACCTGAGCGATGACGAGATCGCCTGGAAGGCGGCCGGAACCCGTGATTATCAGAACCTGGTGTTGCGGTCCGCCCGCTCCATGGTGGAGGTGCGGCCGCTGACCGAGATGGAGGAAGGCCGCCCCCGCTACGACGGCGGCGAGGCCAAACCCAAGGGCTCGGGCGGCTGATGCCATGATCCCCGCCAACCACCCGTTCTTCCTTCTCCACCAGGGCCTGCGCCGCGAGGGGCCGGGCACCGACGCCACAACCCGCGACGCCCTGCGCCGGTTGCCGCCGTTGCCGGAGCGGCCGGTGGTGCTTGATCTCGGCTGCGGCCCGGGCGGGCAGACGCTGGTGGTGGCGGAGACGCTGCGGACGGTGGTGACCGGCATCGATCTCCACGTCCCCTATCTACGGGCCCTGGAGGCGGCTGCCGGGCGGCGCGGGTTGGCGGACTTGATCCGCACCCGGCGGGAGGACATGCGCCAGCTGTCCGACCCGCCGGAGAGCGTCGATCTGATCTGGTCGGAGGGTTCCGCCTATGCCATCGGCTTCGGCGATGCGCTGGCACAGTGGCGGCGGGTGCTGAAGCCGGGTGGCCTGCTGGTGGTCAGCGAACTGGCGTGGCTGGTGGAACCCGAAGCGCGTCCCAAGGAAGCCCGTGACTTCTGGGCCGAGGCCTATCCCGCCATGACGACACCGGAGGCCAACGAGCGCACGGCGGTTGGTCTGGGGTATCAGCCGGTGGACCGCTGGGTGATGCCGCAGACCGCATGGTGGCCCGACTACTACACGCCGCTGCGCCAGCGGTGCCGGGACCTGATGCCTGAGACCGAGCATGATCCGGCGTTAAGGGCGGTGGTGGCCGAGGAGATGCGCGAGATCGAGGTCTTCGCCGCGTCCGCCAACAGTTACTCTTACGTTTTTCACATCCTGCGAAAGCGCTGATGCGCAACGTCTTTCATCCTGGAGCCGGAAAATGTTACCGAAACCTGCGCGATGCTGGCTTGACGTCGGCCGTTGGCGCACCGACGTGTAAGACGCGCGGCGCCTGCCGTGGCGGCGCCGGCCCCCCCAGAACGGAAACGGGAGACGACGACATGAAGCTTCGCCTCAGCAGTCTGTACCTCGGCGCCGTCGCGGTGGCCACCTTCGTGGCCGCCAACCCGGTCCTGGCGGCGTGCAGCACGCAGCACACCACCTGACGGCGCCGTCCCGTCCGACCAAGCACAGCCCCGGCGGCCGTTCTGGCCGCCGGGGCTGTGTGCGTCAGGCACCGCCTTCGATCTCCTCGCGCAGCATCTCAAGCTCCAGCCAACGCTCCTCCGCCTGCTCCAGCGCGCTGCGGGCGGCGTCGAGCGCCTCGGCGGTCTTCTGAAAGGCGGCCGGGTCGCGTTGATAGAGGTCGCCTTCGGTGAGGCGGGTGTTCAGCGTTTCCACCTTGGCCGTCAACTCCTCGATCTGCTTCGGCAGCAGTTCCAGGTCGCGCTGCTGCTTGTAGCTGAGCTTGGCGGTGCGGGGCTTGGGCTTATCGGCCGCTGCCTTGGGGGCGGGCGCGGCCTTGTCGGTCGCTTTCTGCCGTTCCTCCACTACCGGCGCTGCGCCGCCACGCTGCGCCATCATGTCGGTATAGCCGCCGGCGTATTCGATGGCGGTGCCATCGCCGGGCACCAGGATGGTGGAGGTCACCACGCGGTCGAGGAAGTCGCGGTCGTGGCTGACGATCAGCAGCGTGCCGTCGTATTCCGACAGCACTTCCTGCAACAGGTCGAGCGTGTCCATGTCGAGGTCGTTGGTCGGCTCGTCGAGCACCAGGAAGTTGCTCGGCCGTGCCAGGGTCTTGGCCAGCAGCAGGCGGTTGCGCTCGCCGCCCGACAGGCTGGAGACCGGGCTGCGGGCCTGGGTGGCGTCGAACAGGAAGTCCTTCATGTAGCCGACCACATGGCGCGGCGTGCCGCGCACGTTGATATGGTCGCCGCCGCTGTCGGCCAGGGTATCCCAGATGGTCTTGTCGAGGTCGAGCGTGCTGCGCCGCTGGTCCAGGTAGACCATGCTGAGGTTGGTGCCGAGCCGCACGCGCCCCTCGTCGGCCTCCAGCTGGCCGGTGAGAATTTTCAGCAGGGTGGACTTGCCGGCGCCGTTGGGGCCGACGATGCCGATCTTGTCGCCGCGCAGCACCCGGATGCGGAAGTCGCGCAGGATGGTGCGGTCGCCGAACCGCTTGCCGACGCCCTCCGCCTCGATCACCAGCTTGCCGGAGGCCTGGCCGGTTTCCGCCTCCATGGTGACGGAGCCGGTGCGGGCGAGGCTCTGGGCACGTTCCTGGCGCAGGCTTTCCAGCCGGTTGAGGCGGCCCATGTTGCGGCGGCGGCGGGCGGGCAGGGTGCGGTGGGCCCATACCGCTTCCTCGGCGATCAGCTTGTCGAGCTTTTCCAGCTCCGCCGCCTCGCGCGCCATTTCCTCCTCCGACCAGCGATCGAAGTCGCGGAAGCCGGCGTCGTTGCGGCGCACCACGCCGCGATCAAGCCAGAAGGTGGTGTTGGTCAGGCGGTTGAGGAAGGCGCGGTCGTGGCTGATGAGCACCAGGCCGCCGCGGAACTTCAGCAGTTCCTCTTCCAGCCATTGGATGGTCGGCAGGTCCAGGTGGTTGGTGGGCTCGTCCAGCAGCAGGATGTCGGCGCCGGAGACGAACAGCCGGGCGATGGCCGCCCGCCGCCCTTCGCCGCCCGACAGGGTGGCCGGGTCCATGTCCGGCGACAGGCCGACGGCATCAAGCAGGATGTCGACCTTGTGGAGATCCTCGGCATGGGCCGCCGACAGGCCGGCGGCGACATAGTCGTGGACGGTGGCGAAGCCGGAAACGTCCGGCTCCTGCGGCAGATAGGCGACGGTGATGCCCGGCTGCACCCACACCTCGCCACCGTCGGGTTGCACCACGTTGGCGGCGATCTTCAGCAGGGTGGACTTGCCCGACCCGTTGCGGCCCACCAAGGACACCCGGTCGCCGCGCCCGACCGCCACCTCCACGCCGGTGAAAAGCGCCTTGTCGCCCAGCGACAGGTGAATGTCCTTGAGGGTAAGAAGCGGGGGAGCCGGGGGCACGGAAAAACCTCGTCGCAGCGGATGGCCGGGCCGCCTATGTAGCACCGCCGCACCCCCGGCATCAACGCGGGCGCCGTTCCGCCGTCAGTTCATGCGTTGGGCCTGCCCCTTGTGCCGCCTTGGCTTGAGGGTGTCGTCGTCGGCGCCGGGGTCGCTGGCGAGCCAAGGTTCGATCCAGAAGCGCCGGAAAGAATCGCCGATGGATTCGTCGCGCACCAGGAATTCCGCCTGCGCCAACGACATGGGACCGCTCATGCCGCGCTCGCGGCTGATGGCATTGCTCCAGCAGACCCGATAGAGCCGGCACTGGAGCGTGTGGCCTTGCGTCGGTTCCGTCCTCATCATCTGGACCACCTCCTCTTGGATCTTCGTGGGACTGTCGTCCGTCGGCGGAGCAGGATGAGACCGGCACCATGGTCGCATGTTCTCGCCGTTGAGGATTATAACAAAAGATAAGGACAAAGGGTCCGCAAGGAAGGGGGCTTATGCTTATTTCCCACGGGTCTTGTGTCGCCGTCGATAGGGCCTTTCGGATGTGGCGCCGGAGTCGGTCGCTGTCGCGGCTTTCGGCGCGGTTGGATTCGACTTGTGGTGGAGGGGGGGCGACGATGGGCGCGCAGCCGGTTCCGCGTAAGGCCCCTATCGCTGCCGTGCCCCGCTGCTGCGCCTGTGTCACTGGCGAGCCGTTCGGCGGCGGTCTATGGTGGTGGGAACAACGCCATTGAGGCGGGAGAGGGGTCATGACCGAGATTCTGACGCGCGAGGCGGTGGTCGACGATATCGTCACCGAATTGCGCCGCACCTTCCTTGACGAGGCCGGCGAGGTGCTGCGCGGCCTGGAATTGCTGGTCGAGGATGCCCGCCACGGACGGGTCAAGACAGACCAGATGACCCATGAGGTGCGCCGCGCCGCCATGCGCCTGCGCGGCGAGGCGGCCAATCTTGGCCTCGGGCTTATCGGTGCGGTGGCCGCTCGGCTGGAGGATTATCCCGCTGGTGTTCGTCACCTGCCGCCGCGGGCCTTCGAGGATATCGAGCACTTCATCGAAACCCTGCTCGACATCGTCGAGGGCCGCCTGCCGCTGGATACCGAAGCCGCCCGGCTGGTCCGGCGCCTGCCGCCCAAGGCAGGCTTCTCGGTCGGCGACATCGAGGTCCGCGATGTCGAGGTGCTGCTGGTCATGCCCTATGGCGCCGCCGCCCATTTCGTCGAGCGCGAATTGCAGCAGTGCGGCTATCGCACCCACACCATCGCCAATACCTTCGATGCCCTGGCGGTGGTGGTGCGCACCAAGCCCGATCTGGTCATCGTCGGCGCGGTGATGCCGGAACTGTCGGGCATTGATCTGGTGATCGGCCTGCACTCCATGCCGGCCACCCGCAACACCCCCACCGCCCTGATCACCAGCCTGCCGCCGGACGACGATTACCTGAAGCTGTTGCCGAAGGACGTGCCGGTCATCCACAAGGGGCCGCAGTTCGGCGACGATCTGGCGGAGGCGCTGGACCGGCTGTTCCTGATCTGACGGCCAAGAGCGGCCCTGGCGCCGGCGCCGCCGGCATCCCACTATGAAGGGGCGTTCACTCCCGCCGCGAAAGGAAGGCAGCCCGCATGCAGCAGCGCCCGCTCGGCCGTACCGGCCTCACCGTTTCCGCCCTCTGCCTCGGCACCATGACCTGGGGCGAGCAGAACACCGAGGCCGAGGCCTTCGAGCAGATGGATCTGGCGCGTGAGCGCGGCGTCACTTTCCTTGATGCGGCCGAGATGTACCCGGTCAGCCCGCGCGCCGAGACCCAGGGCCGCACCGAGGAAATCCTCGGCCGCTGGCTGAAGAGCCGCGGGTGCCGCGACGGTCTGGTGGTGGCGAGCAAGGTCGCCGGTCCTGGCGGCATGGAGTGGATTCGCGGCGGCGGCCGGCGGCTTGACCGCGCCAACATCCTGGCTGCGGTGGAGGGTAGTCTGACGCGGTTGCAGACCGACGTCATCGATCTCTATTACCTGCACTGGCCGGACCGCCCCACCAACTACTTCGGCCGCCTTGGCTACGAGCACCAGGCCGATGCCGAGTTCGTGGCGCTGGAGGACAGTCTGGCGGCCCTGGAGGAATGCGTGCGGGCGGGGAAGATCCGCCATATTGGCCTATCCAACGAAACGCCGTGGGGACTGATGCGTACCGTCGCGCTGGCGGAGAGTCGCGGTTTGCCGCGCCCGGCGGCGATCCAGAACCCTTACAACCTGCTCAACCGCAGTTTCGAGGTGGGGTTGGCGGAATGCGCCATCCGCGAGGACGTCGGCCTGTGCGCCTACAGCCCGCTCGGCTTTGGGGTGCTGAGCGGCAAGTACCTGGAGGGTCGCCAGCCGCCCGGCGCCCGCCTGACCCTGTTCCCGCAGCGCTATGGCCGTTACGTCAAGCCGCGCGGCGTGGCGGCCACCGAACGCTATGTCGACATCGCCCGCCGCCATGGGCTCGATCCGGCGCAGATGGCGCTGGCCTACGTCACCGCCCGGCCTTTTGTCACCTCCACCATCCTCGGCGCCACCACCATGGAGCAGTTGCGCAGCAACCTGGACAGCGCCGACCTGACCCTGTCGGCCGCCGTGCTGGAGGAGATCGAGGCGGTTCACGCCGACATTTCCAACCCCTGCCCGTAGCAGCGGCACGCACCTACGGGAAGACAACCGGCGGCCGTCGCGGGTAGACTGCGGCGGCCGTCCGATTCCTGAAGTGATGCGTGAAAGGCTGCGTCCATGTACCTGGACATCAAGCGCTCTATCTTTGGCGCCATTCCCTTCGATAACGATTTCAGCCACATGCTGCTGGGGCTGACGGTGCTGCTGGTGACGGTGGTGGTGTTCCGCCGCCCCATGGGCCAATGGCCGACCCTGGCGCCGGTGGCGTTGATGGCGCTGGCGATGGAACTGACCGACACGCTGCTGTTCGGTCAGCGCGCCGGGGCGGCGGCGCATGATTTCGTTGCCGCCTGTCTGGTGCCGGCGGTGCTGGTGGTGGTCTTCCGCCAGGGATGGGCGCGGGCCTGATCTTCCTCAGGCACTTTCGGCTTGCGACGGTGGCGGGGCGACCACATAGGGTTCCAGCACCCGCTCGGGCGGGAAACGGACGCTGACCGTGGTACCGGTGCCGGGCGCACTGTTTATGGCAAGGCTGCCGCCGTGCAACTCGGCGAAGGCCCGGGCCAGCGGCAGGCCGAGGCCGGTGCCCTCGTAGCGGCGGCCGAGGCCGGTATCCACCTGCACGAAGGGCCGCAGGGCGCGGTCGATGTCCTGGGCGGTCATGCCGATGCCGGTGTCGGTGATGGCCAGCAGCAGGTGGCCGCTCGGCTCGCGATCGAGGCTTATGGTGATGCGGCCACCGTTGCCACCACTGCCGGTGAAGCGCACGGCGTTGGACAGCAGCTTGACCAGCAGTTGCTCGATACGGCGACGGTCGCCGCGCAGGGCCGGGGCGCGGCGGGGCAGGTCCAGGATCACCTGCGGTCCGTCGCTGCCCGGCGGTGGCGCGGTGAGGGTGAGGGCGCGGTCGATGCAGGGCGCCAGTTCCACCCGTTCGTCGGCTGCGGTCAAGCGTCCGGCCTCGAACCGCGCCATGTCGAGAATGTCGTCGATCACCGCCAGAAGATGGCCGCCGGAGCGGTGGATGTTGGTGGCGTAGTCGCGATAGGCGCCGGTGGAGCCCGGACCGAGCAGGTCGTTCTCGATCATCTGCGCGAAGCCGATGATGGCGTTGAGCGGCGTGCGCAACTCGTGGCTCATGTTGGCCAGGAACTCGGTCTTCGCCCGGTTGGCGGCCTCGGCGGCATCGCGGGCCCGCTCCAGATCGGCGGTGCGTTCCGCCACCTCCTGCGCCAGTTGGTCCCGGTGGACGGCCAGTTCCGCCTTGGCGGCGGCCAGTTGCTGCACGGCGGTATGGCGGGCGGTGATGTCGACCATCCAGGCGACGATGGCCGGCGCGCCATCGAAGTCGGCCATCACCGAATGTTCCAGCACCCACACCGGCGAGCCGTCACGACGGCGGTAGCGGTATTCCATGTCAAGCGCCAGGCCGTCGCGCATGAGCCGCTCCATCTGCCCTGCGCGGTCGGCGGGATCCTCATAGAGGGCGGCGACATGGAACTCCGCTGCCTCGCTGGCCGACAGGGCAAACAGGGTGCGGAAGGCGGTGTTGGCGAAGATCAGACGGCCGCCGGGCTCCACCACGCAGGCGGCCACCGGGCTGCCGTCGAGCATGTGGCGCAGGCGCGCTTCACCGGCGACGGCCTCGGCGGTGCGGGCGGCGATGCGCTGTTCCAGGTCGGCGTTGGAGGCGGCCAGGGCGGCCACGGCCTTGCGGCGTTCGCGCATCAGGGCGGCGAAGGGCAGGGCGCAGACGGTGAAGGCGGTCAGCACCATGGCGAGCGGCATCAGGTCGAGCACGCCGCCGATCTCTCCCCACAGGCTGGTGCCACTGATGGTGACGAACCAGGCCACAGTCGCCACCACGGTCAGCGCAACGGCGGTCTTGGCGGCCGACAGGGCGGCCACGGTCAGCAGCACTGGCAGAACCAGAAAGGGAAGGGCCGGCCCCACCCCGGCATGGGTCGGTCCGGCCGTGAAGGTAAGCGCGGCCAGAATGGCGATGCCACCCCACAACAGCAGGCGCCCGGCCCCCCGCCAGGGGGCGATGCGCAGGCCGCCGGCGGTGGTGGCGATCATTGGGGGGGCGATCACCGCCACGGCGACGAAATGACTGATGCTCCACCGCAGCAGCGACCCCTCGAAAGCCTCATGGCTGCGCGAGCCATCGGCCAGGATGATCTCCGCCAGCGCCCCCAGGGCGGCGGCCCAGACGGCGAAGCTGCCCGCCGCCAGCCCGACGAAGGCCAGCACGCCGCGAAGGCTGAACAGCAGCTCCGCCGGGCGGTTGTCGACGGCATAGCGGGCATAGATGGAAGCCCAGGTGGCGGCGAAGGCGATGCAGAGGGTGACACCCAGCGCCAGCCAAGGCGCATCCGGCCGCAGCCATGCGACCGCCGCCGCCAGCCCGATCACCGAACCCGGCAGCAGCCGAAGGCCGCCTGCCAGAACCGCCGCCGCCGCCACTCCGGAGGCCGGCGCCAGCACCGCCTGCCAGGCATCGGCGACGATGGGCAGGCCGGCGGAAGTCAGTCCAATCAGGGCGCAGACGACGGCCACGCCCACATTGGCGAGTGCGACGAGCAGCATGTCACGATGCCTCGTGCGTGCGGCGGGCCCGATATCGGCGGGCGGCGCTGTGGGAGCTGTTGACAAGGCTACGCCCGAAAGACCCTTCGAGGAATCAGGAAAAGGGCATAGGCAACTTGTCTGGGGGCCCCCTTACCTATGGCATGCGCCGCAACAGGGTCTCCAGCATCCGGCCGCCCTTTTCCGGTGATCCGGAATTGTCGATGGTGACCAGATTGGGGTGTTCCACCCGGAAGGCGGCGGCGCGGGCGAGCCGCTCCTCGATCTGGTCCGGCGTTTCGCGTCCGCGCGCGATCAAGCGGCGCCGCAACTCCTCCAACCCGACCCGGATCACCACCGGCACCATGTCGGGGTAGCGGGCGGCCGTCTGCGGCAGATGCCCGCGGGAACCGTTGACCACCACCGTCAAGCCGGCGTCGAGCCACAGGTCGATCTCCCGCCCGATGCCGTAGCGCAGGCCGTGGCTGTCCCACGCGAGGGCGAACACCCCATGGCGGGCGCGCAGGTCGAATTCCGCCGCCGTCAGCGCCACATGCGCCTCGCCGCCGGCATTGGCGGGGCGGGTGATATAGCGGTGGGCGAAGACCACAGGGGCGCTGCCGTCCAGCGCCGCGCGGGCGATGTCGATCAGCGTGTCCTTGCCCGCTCCCGACGGGCCAAGGATATAGACGAGACGGCCTTTGTTCATGACGGGATTCACTACACCGCAGCATTGATGCTGACAAGCTAGACGACGGCACTTGGATGTCTGTCCGCGAATGTTCGCGGTTCGGTCTGTTTCATTGAACTTTCATCCCCTGGTCGCGAAAGAGTCGCCATCGACGGGTATATCCTTCGGCCATAGCCCACCGCAGAGAGGAAGGCGCCGTGGCCGCCATTGCCGTTTCCCAACTGAGCAAGTCGTTCCAGCGTGATCACCGCGCGCTGGCGGACATCGCCCTGTCGGTCGCGGAAGGCGAGATGGTGGCGTTGATCGGGGCTTCCGGCTCCGGGAAGTCGACCCTGCTGCGCCACCTGTCCGGCCTCACGGTCGCGGATCGCAACGGGGGTCTTGGCCGCGTGGATATCCTGGGCCGCACCATGCAGGCCGGCGGTCGGGTCAGCCGCGATGCCCGTGCCATCCGCGCCGACGTCGGCATGGTGTTTCAGCAGTTCAATCTGGTCGGGCGTCTGAGCGTGCTGACCAACGTGCTGATCGGCACCCTCGGCCGCATTCCGGCGTGGCGCGGCACCCTCGGCCTGTTCTCGGCGGCGGAGAAGCGCGACGCCATGCGGGCGCTGGCCCGGGTCGGCATGGCGGATTACGCCGCCCAGCGGGCGTCCACCCTGTCGGGCGGGCAGCAGCAGCGCGTCGCCATCGCCCGCACGCTGATGCAGAAAGCGCGGGTGATCCTGGCCGACGAGCCCATCGCCTCGCTCGATCCGGCGTCGGCGAACACGGTGATGGAGGCGCTGGCCACCATCAACCGCGAGGACGGCATCACCGTCGTGGTGTCGCTGCATCAGGTCAACTACGCCGCCCGCTATTGCCCGCGCACCGTCGCCATGCGGGCCGGGGAGGTGGTCCACGACGGCCCCTCCACCGTTCTGACGCCGGCTTTCCTCACCGATCTCTATGGCGCCGACAGCGAGGAACTGCTGATCGACGCCGACCACGACCTGGAAGCGGGCGGCGCCGACGCCATCGCCGCGCGGCCGGTTTTCGCCCATTGATCCGTGCCCACCCTCATCCTGTTCAGGGGAGTTCCTCAGTCATGCAGTTCCGCACCCTCGTTGCCGCCGCCTCGGTCGCAGCCGTCACCCTGGCCGGCGGCGCCGGCGCCTTCGCCGCCGACATGCCGACGGAGCTGAACTTCGGCATCATTTCGACCGAAGCCAGCCAGAACCTGAAGCAGACCTGGACGCCCTTCCTGACCGACATGGAAAAGGCGACCGGCATGAAGATCAACGCCTTCTTCGCCCCGGACTACGCCGGCATCATCGAAGCCATGCGTTTCGGCAAGGTCGATGTGGCGTGGTACGGCAACAAGTCGGCCATGGAAGCGGTGGACCGCGCCGGCGGCGAAATCTTTGCCCAGACCGTCGATGTCGAGGGCAACCCCGGCTATTGGTCGTTGCTGGTGACCCACAAGGACAGCCCGCTGAACAGCCTGGAAGACGTGCTGAAGTGCGACAAGTCGCTGACCTTCGGCTATGGCGATCCCAACTCCACCTCCGGCTTCCTGGTGCCGTCCTACTACGTGTTCGCGCAGCACAAGGCCGACCCGAAGACCTGCTTCTCGGCCGTGCGCAACGCCAATCACGAGACCAACCTGCTCGCCACCGCCACCAAGCAGGTCGATGTCGCCACCAACAACACCGAAAACCTGCGTCGCATGGAAGTCACCCATCCCGACATGGCCAAGGACATCAAGGTGATCTGGCGCTCGCCGCTGATCCCGTCCGACCCGCTGGTGTGGCGCGGTGAACTGGCCTCCGACGCCAAGGCCCGCGTCATGACCTTCATCATGAGCTACGGCCGCATCGGCAGCCCCGAGCAACTGGACGCCGAGCGCGCGGTGCTGGCCGGTCTGGGCTGGGCGCCGTTCCAGCCGTCGTCCAACGCCCAGCTGATCCCGATCCGCCAGCTGGAGCTGTTCAAGAACCGCGCCAAGGTCGAAGCTGACGAAGGCATGAGCGCCGACGAGAAGGCGAAGAAGCTGGCCGAGATCGACCAGCAGCTGGACGCCTTGCAGGCCGAGGCCGCCAAGCAGCCCAAGACCGCCTCCTGACCCTGATCCGCTGATGCACGGCGCCGCCTCCTCCCTCGGGCGGGAGCGGCGCCGTCCCTTTCCAGCGCCCCGTGCCGGAGATCCCCGCCATGACCGCCGCCTTCGCCCGCCGCCGTAGCGTCCAGAGCCTGGAGCCGCCGCGCCGCGACCTCAAGCAGTCGTTCGGCTACTATCTTGGCTGGGCCGCCTTGCTGGCGGTGCTGGTGTGGTCGTGGGAAGGGGCCGACATGCGGCCCGGCGCCCTGGTGCAGCATTGGCCCAACATGGTGCGCTTCGCCGAGGGCTTCTTCCCGCCAGACTTTGGCGAGTGGCGGATGTACATGGAGGAAATGCTCATCACGGTGCAGATCGCCGTATGGGGCACCATTCTCTCCATCGTGCTGTCCATTCCCTTCGGCATCCTGTCGTCGGAGAACATGGTGCCGTGGTGGGTTTACCAGCCGGTGAGGCGCCTGATGGACGCTTTCCGCGCCATCAACGAGATGGTCTTCGCCATGCTGTTCGTGGTGGCGGTGGGGCTCGGACCCTTCGCCGGCGTGCTGGCGCTGTTCATCCACACCACCGGCATCCTCGCCAAGCTGTTCTCCGAAGCGGTGGAGGCGGTGGATCCGCGCCCGGTCGAGGGCATCCGCGCCACCGGTGCCGGCTGGTTGCAGGAAGTGGTGTTCGGCGTCATTCCGCAGGTCATCCCGCTGTGGATCAGCTACAGCCTCTATCGCTTTGAAAGCAATGTGCGTTCGGCCACCGTGCTGGGGATCGTCGGGGCCGGCGGAATCGGACAGGTGCTGTGGGAATACATCCGCGGCTTCTACTACGCCGAAACCGCCGCCGTCATGCTGATCATCATCGTGTACGTGTCGCTGATCGATGTCGCGTCGCAGCGTCTTCGCAAGATGTTCCTGTAATCCCATGAATAGCCACGAGATTCTGCCGCGGACCCTCAGTGTCGCGTCCTTCATCCACCCGGCGGCGGAGGTTTGCGACTGCGCCTTTGGCCGCTACTGCGAGGTGGGCGCCCGTACCCGCCTGACCGAGACCACCTTCGGCGATTACAGCTATATCTGCGAGGACGCCGAGGTCATCTACACCACCGTCGGCAAGTTCGTGAACATCGCCGCCGCCGTGCGGCTCAATCCCGGCCAGCATCCGGTCGATCGGCCGAGCATGCATCATTTTCAGTACCGCAGCGCGCTCTATGGCATGGGGCCGGATGATCCGGCGTTCTTTGCCTGGCGTCGATCCCGGCCGCTGACCATCGGCCACGATGTCTGGATCGGTCACGGCGCCACCATCATGGGCGGCGTGACCATCGGCACCGGCGCGGTGATCGGCGCCGGGGCGGTGGTGACGCACGACGTGCCGGATTATACCATCGTCGCAGGGGTGCCGGCGCGACCGCTGCGGCAACGCTTTCCGGCCGATGTCCAGCAGGCGCTGAAGCGCATCGCCTGGTGGGACTGGGACCACGACCGCCTGACCGAGGCTCTGCCGGATTTCCGTACCCTCGGGGTGGAAGGCTTCATTCAAAAGCATGGCTGACGCCGGACCCGTGGGTGCCAAGTCCAGCGGTTCCTTATGGGTTAGAAGGTATAGGGGCTGTTCTTCCGCATACCAGTGCTAAAGCCGACTTTCGTCGTGTCCTGTTTCGCGGTAGACCTTCGGCTGAAGGGCTTCGGCGCGCACGGCGGGTTCCCGGCCCGGCGACGGCGCGGGCCCAGCCTGTTCCCCAAAAGAAGATCGGAAAGATGCTGCTTGAGAAATTCTCGATTGCCCGCCGCCTGTGGCTGCCGGTGATCGTGGCGGCCGTCGGCGTTCTGGCGGCCTCGGCCATCGGTTTGGTGATGGTGAAGTCGGTGATGCTGTCGGAGCGCGAGGAGATGCTGCGCTCGGTGGTGTCCTCGACGGTCACGGCGGCGGTGCAGGCCGCCCGTGCCGGAGACGGCAGCCTGAATGTCGATGCCTTGGCCGACGCCATGAAGGGCGCCCGTTTCGGCGACAATGAATACTTCTTCCTCTACGGCTACGACGCGGTGATGCGCATGCACCCGCACAATGCCGCGCTGCTCGGCAAGGATCGCAGCGGCGTGGCCGACACCACCGGCAAGCTCTACGTCGCCGAGATGGTGCAGAAGGCCCGCGCCGGCGGCGGCACCGTCACCTATTGGTTCCCCAAGCCCAACCAGACCGAGCCGTCGCCCAAGATGGCCTATGTCTTCCCCATCGCCGGGACCGACCTGTTCGCCGCCACCGGCGTCTACATCGACGACATCGAGCGCGCCTTCTGGAGCCGCGCCACCGTGCTGGCGGCGGTGGCGGCCGTCCTGCTGGTGGTGGCGGTGCTGGCCTCGCTGCTGCTGCGCCGCTCCATCGTCGGGCCGTTGGCGGAGCTGACGGCCGACATGCAGCGCCTTGCCACCGGCGACACCTCCGTCGTCGTCGAGGGCACCGAGCTGAAGACCGAACTGGGTGCCTTCGCCCGTGCCCTGGAGGTGTTCAAGGAGAACGCCATCGAGCGCGACGCCGCCCTGGCCCGCGAGCGGGAGGAGGAGCACCGCCGCAGCGAGCGCGCCGCCCGCATCGACGCCCTGACCGCCGAGTTCCAGCGTGACGTCACCGCCCTGGTGGCGGAAGTGGACGATGCCGCCCACCACCTGTCGGAAACCGCCTCCACCCTGTCGGCGGCGGCGGCCCAGACCACCGGCCAGTCGGCCGAGGTGGCGGCGGCCTCCACCCAGGCGTCGACCAACGTCGAATCGGTCGCCTCGGCCACCGAGGAACTGTCGGCCTCGGTGTCGGAAATCGGCCGTCAGGTGCAGAAGTCGTCGGAAATCGCCGCCCGTGCCGTGGCCCAGGCGGAAAGCACCAACACCACCATCAGCGGCCTCGCCGTCGCCGCCGACCGCATCGGCCAGATCGTGCAGCTGATCACCGACGTGGCTTCGCAGACCAACCTGCTGGCGCTCAACGCCACCATCGAGGCGGCGCGCGCCGGCGAGGCGGGCAAGGGATTCGCCGTGGTCGCCAACGAGGTGAAGAGCCTCGCCACCCAAACCGCCCGCGCGACGGAAGAAATCGCCACCCAGATCTCCGACATCCAGAAGGAAACCAACCGCGCCGTCGAGTCCATGCGGGAGATCGCCGCCACCATCGAAGAGATGAACGGCATTTCGGTGGGCATTTCCTCGGCGGTGGAGGAGCAGCACGCCGCCACGGCGGAAATCGCCCGCAACATCCAGCAGGCGTCCCACGGCGTGGCCGATGTCAGCCGCAGCATCGTCGGTGTGTCGTCGGCGGCGGAACTGACCAGCACTGCCTCCGACGAGGTGCACGGCCGCGCCGGCGGCCTGAAGCAGCAAGCCCGCACCCTCGGCCAGTCGGTGGAAAGCTTCCTGGCCCGCATCCAGGCGGCCTGATCCTCCCCCGTTCTGCTGCCACCGGCCCCGGGCCCGGCCGCCACCCTGGCGCCGGGCCCGTGGTCTGTCTGTCGGCCGGCCGTGTACGACATCCGACAATGGCCGGGATGCGACACAGGGGCCTTGGCTCAACCTGTTGATATTGCAGCCTTCCTGCTCTGGCATGAGGGTTGCTTTCCCTGGCGGTACCACCTCGGGACCACTCCCCCAGCCCCGGAGGACGCCGCCAATGCTGAAAGAGAAGATCCAGGACCTCTTCAACGAGCCCGGTTGCGACAAGAACCAGGCCAAGAGCTCCACCGAGCGCAAGAAGGGGTGCACCACCAAGGGCCTGACGCCCGGCGCCGCCGCCGGCGGCTGCGCCTATGACGGCGCGCTGATCGCCCTGCAGCCCATCACCGACGTGGTGCATCTGGTCCACGGCCCCATCGCCTGCCTTGGCAATGCGTGGGACAACCGCCATGCCGCCTCGTCGGGGTCGCAGCTCTACCGCATGGGCTTCACCACCGACATGGGCGAACTCGACGTCGTCTACGGCGGCGAGAAGAAGCTGTGGAAGGCCATCCGCGACGTCATCGCCGACCGCGATCCGCCGGCGGTGTTCGTCTACCAGACCTGCGTTCCCGCCCTCATCGGCGACGATATCGAGAAGGTGTGTGAGGCGGCGACCGCCAAGTTCGGCCGCCCGGTGGTGCCGGTGAACGCGCCGGGCTTCGTCGGCTCCAAGAACCTCGGCAACAAGCTGGGCGGCGAGGCGCTGCTCGACTACGTCATCGGCACGGTGGAGCCCGACGACGCCGGCCTGACCGACGTCAACATCATCGGCGAATACAACCTCTCGGGCGAGCTGTGGCAGGTGAAGCCGCTGCTGGAAAAGCTCGGCATCCGCCTGCGCGCCTGCATCACCGGCGACGCCAGGTTCCGCGACGTGGCGACGGCGCACCGGGCGCGGGTGAACATGATGGTGTGCTCCCAGGCCATGATCAACGTCGGCCGCAAGATGCAGGAACGTTGGGGCATCCCCTACTTCGAGGGCAGCTTCTACGGCATCGAGGACACCTCCGACGTGCTGCGCACCATGGCGCGCATGCTGGTGGAGCGCGGCGCGCCGGCCGACCTGACGGACCGCACCGAGGCGCTGATCGCCGAGGAGGAAGAGAAGGCCTGGGCCGCCATCCGCGCCTTCCGCCCGCGCCTGGAAGGCCGCAAGGTGCTGCTCTACACCGGCGGCCACAAGAGCTGGTCGGTGATCTCCGCCCTGCACGAGGTGGGGATGGAGGTGATCCGCACCAGCGTCCGCAAGGCCACCGCCAACGACAAGGCCCGCGCGCTCGACCTCATGGACGGCGACGAAAGCGCCCTGGTCGGCCAGATCCCGGCGCCCGAGATGTACCGCATGCTGGAAGACGGCGAGGCCGACATCATGCTGTCGGGCGGCCGCACCCAGTTCATCGCCCTGAAGGCCCGCCGCCCCTGGCTCGACATCAACCAGGAGCGTCATTACGCCTACGCCGGCTATGTCGGCATGGTGGAACTGGTGCGCCAGCTCGACAAGGCCATCAACAACCCCATGTGGGCGCTGATCCAGAAGGACGCGCCGTGGGACGAGCAGGGCATGGTCCGAACCAGCGGCGGGGAGGGCTGAGGCCATGCAGAAGCACTCCGACAAGTTCGTCATCGCCCGCAAGTCGGCCTCCACCAACCCGCTGAAGATGTCGGCGCCGCTGGGCGCGGCCATGGCCTACCTGGGGCTGGACGGCTGCCTGCCGCTGTTCCACGGCAGCCAGGGCTGCACCGCCTTTGGCCTCGTGCTGCTGGTGCGCCACTTCAAGGAAGCCATCCCGTTCCAGACCACCGCCATGAACGAGGTGACCACCATCCTCGGCGGCATGGACAACGTGGAGCAGGCGGTCCTCAACATCTCCAAGCGGGCGAAGCCGCGCATCATCGGCATCTGCTCCACCGG
>JAEWWF010000086.1 GCA_023396465.1 Pseudomonadota bacterium | reverse complement strand
CACGGGGGCTGTACCATGCCGCAGGCCGGCCATGATCACCAAGAGCCGTTCTCGCCGTGACAGCACGGGGCCCTTGCGGCAGGATAGCGGCCTGTTTCTATGTTTGCCGGGTTGATGTGCCATGTTCACCCTCGACGACCGCCTCGCCGCCGACACGGTGGAAATCGCCCGCTGGCCGCTGTGCCGGGTGCTGCTGATGAACGACCGCACTTATCCCTGGCTGATCCTGGTGCCGCAGCGCGAGGGTATCGCCGAGGTCTACGAGCTGTCGCGCGAGGACCGCGTGCGTCTGGTGGAGGAAACGGCGCAGGCGGCGGAGCTTCTCCAGTCGTTCACCAAGGCGGACAAGATGAACGTGGCGGCGCTTGGCAACATGGTGCGGCAACTGCATGTCCACGTCATCGCCCGCTTCGCCGACGACCCGGCATGGCCGAAACCGGTGTGGGGTCTCCAGCCGGCGGAGCCCTATGGCGAGGCGGAGTTGCCGCATGTGGTGGCGCGGCTGCGGGAGGCCATCATGCCGCCCGGGGTTTCCCCGTCGGCGGTGACAGATGAGGCCGTCGGCACCGGCGGCCGGACCCTGCACTGAAGCAGGGCGCGGGGGCCGGGCCCAAGAGGGATCAGTCCGGCAACCGCCCGGCCCGCAGCAGCGCTTGCAGGGCCGGAGCGGTGGTGGTCGGGTCGCGGTGACGGGCGATGATGTCGCGTGTGAGTGCCGCCGTTCCGCAGCCCAAGCGGTCGAGCAGATCCTGATCCTCCGGCGTCAGCGACTCAACCAGCGCCAGGGCTTTCTCAAGCGGTGCCGTGGCCGCCGACTCGCCGGGCGAAAGCTGGCGGAACAGCCGGTTTTTCAGGTCCGCCGCCGCCTCCGCCGCCGCGATCCGGTCGGCCAGCGGGCGGGTGGCATCGTAGACCACCGTGAACAGCGGAGGCGCCTGCCGCTCGGTGCGGATGGCTCCGACCGGCGCGAGCAGGCCGGCAAGTCCGGTGAGGATGGGATCCTGGACAGACATGGTTTCTCTTGCTTCCGGAAATAGTTCCCGCAAGATCGCACGTCCCGGCGTCCCTGTACAGCAGGAAGTTATGCCTGATCCCCATCCATCAGGACCGCCACCGGCAGGTGGCGGAAAACCTCCGCCACCATAGAAGTCCCAGAGCTTACCGGCTCTCCGGTCAGCACGTCCCGCAGCCCTGGACCGGTATCCAGCGGCAGGACGGTATCTCCCCAGGCGGCGCCAAGCGGCCAGTCGTTGCTGTCGGGCATGAGCGGCAGCACCAGCCGTGGCACCACCACCACCAGCCGGCGGCCGCCATGGCGGCGTTGGAAGGCGAGCAGGCGGTGGGCGTGCTCCCCCGTCGCCTCCAGCGGCCGGTAATCGCCGTGGCGGAACAGGTCCGGCAGGCGGTGGCGCAGGGTCAGCAGCCGCCAGGTCAGCAGCAGCTTGACGGTGCCGTCAGTCCAACGGTCGAGCAGGGCACGCGCCGCCGTCCCCCGCGGACCGTCGCCGCCGAAGGTGCGGCGCAGGTCGCCCAGGGCGGAGGCGCGGCGGTCGAAGTCCACCGGGCGGCGGTTGTCGGGGTCGACCAGGCTCAGTTCCCACAGCTCGCACCCCTGGTAGATGTCGGGCACGCCGGGGCAGGTGAACTTGAGCGCCGCCTGCGCCAGCCCGTTCACCGCGCCGACCCGCGCCGCGCGGGCCTGGAACGGCAGGAAGTCGGCCAGGAAGGGGTTGCGGCGGCGGGCGTCCATCACCCGCTCCACCCACCGCGACACCGCCTGTTCATAGGCTTCATCTGGCCGTGTCCAGGAGGAGTGTACCTTGGCTTCGCGCACCGCCTTGGTCATGTAGGCGCACAAGCGGTCGCGCAGGTCGTCCACCGCCGCCAGCACGGCGGGATCATCGCTGCCGTCTTCCGGCAGGGCGAGTTCCGGCGGCCAGGCGCCGAGCAGGGTCTGATAGAACAGGTATTCGTCGTTGGCGGACGGCGCCGGGGCGCCCTCCATCTCCGGCTTGCGGCGGCGGTTGAGCAGCGTCCAGCGGCGCACCCGCCGGGTCCAGTCCTCCGGCATCTCGGTCAGCACGGTGATACGGGCGCGCACGTCCTCGCCGCGCTTGGTGTCGTGGGTGGCGGTGGTGAGCATGCTGTGCGGCCACAGCCGCGCCCGCTCCGTCATGCGGCGGTGGAAGGCGGCAGGGGTGATGCCGAACACGTCGGGGTGGCCGCCGACCTCGTTCAGCGAGGCCAGCCGGTTGTAGCGATAGAACGCCGTGTCCTCCAGCCCCTTGGCCATCACCGGGCTGGTCACCTGCTGGGCCCGGCGGGCAAGGCGGCGCACCTCCTCGCGCGGGAAGGGATCGTCGCGGCGGCGGTCGGCATCGCTGGTCAGCGCGGCGCGCAGGAAGTCGAAGATGCTGTCGTCGTGGAAGGCCGGGTTCTTGCGCGCCTGCGCCACCGCCCATTCGATGTCGCGCAAGTCTTCCGGCGCTGGACGGCGGGTGTCGATGTAGGTGCGATAGACCGGGAAGCAGGCGATCACTTCCGTCAGTGCCAGCCGGATGTCGCGCAGGGTGTAGTCGCGGGTGCGCCAGTTGCGTTCCGACAGCCGCGCCAGGCCGTTGGCGAGGGTGCCCACCTCCGACGCCAGTTCCTGCTGCATCACCTGCCGCTTGCCGGCGCGGACGATGGCCTCGAAATCGGTGCATTCGCCGGTGGTGCGGGCATAGGTGCGGGTCAGCCGCCGTTCCGCCGCCGGATCGACGAACAGGCCGTTGATCTCGTTCAGCGCCTCGTAGCCGGTGGTGCCGTCGACCCGCCAGTCG
This sequence comes from Pseudomonadota bacterium, assembly GCA_023396465.1. Lineage (GTDB taxonomy): Bacteria > Pseudomonadota > Alphaproteobacteria > Rhodospirillales > Rhodospirillaceae > Caenispirillum. The sequence goes on along the minus strand of JAEWWF010000086.1, from coordinate 487 downwards.
GGACGCAGCCGCTCGTGATGGCCGAGGATCTTCTCGACCAGAACATACGTATCCGTATCAGTTCCGGTGGCGGCGCGGCATGTCTCCGCCAACCGCTGAAGGTAGCCCTTGGGGTCGAACAGGCCGTCGACGTGGTCGATGCGCAGGCCGTCGATGTGGCCTTGCGCCAGCAGCCGCAGCACCAGCCGGTGCGAGGCCTCGAACACCGCCGGCACCTCCACCCGCAGGCCGGCGAGGTCGTTGATCTGGAAGAAGCGGCGATAGTTGATTTCGTCCGATGCCACCCGCCAGAAGGCCAGCCGGTAGTTCTGCGCCTCCAGCAGGCGGTGCAGCGGCAGGAAGCTGGCCGCCTCGCCGGGGGTGCCGTGGAACGGCGCCAGGGCGGCGTCGATGGCGTCGTGCAGGGCCGGATGGGCGTCGAGCACGGCGGCGAAGCGCCGCTTCAGCCCCTCCGCCCGCGCCCGGCGGGCGCCGCGGGCACGGCCGG
>JAEWWF010000082.1 GCA_023396465.1 Pseudomonadota bacterium | reverse complement strand
GACGGGGGGCGGACGGGTGGCTCATGATGCGTCTCCGGCCGGCGGCGGGATCGGCAGACGCCCGCCGTCAGGCGAGGCGGGTGCCGCCCGGGCTGCTGTCGGGCGTAAAGGCGTTGAAGGTGATCAGCGTGAAGGTATCCTTGACTCCCGGCAGGGTCTGCACCTTTTCGGTGACGAAACGGCCGACGTCGACAGCGTCGTCGACGTAGAACTTGGCGAGCAGGTCATACTGCCCGGACGTCGAGTAGATTTCCGAGATCTGCTCGATGTCCTCGACGGCCTGGTCGGCGACCTGATAGGCCTTGCCGAGGTCGCATTTGATCATCACGAAGACGGCACGCATGACACTGGCGATCCCTTTGAAAGTCCCGACACTCCGGCCACTGTCGGCCGGAGCGGGCATGGTACGGGCGCAAGGCGGCGGGATCAAGGCGCTGCTCCTGGCGCTGCTGATCGGACTCGTGCCGACGGCGGGCGGAACGGCGGAGCTGGACCGTCTGGCGTCCGGGCTGGCCGATGCCGGTACGGCGGCGGTGGCGGAGGTCATCGACGGCGACACGGTGGTGCTGGACGACGGTCGCGAGGTCCGCTTCGTCGGCATCCAGGCGCCCAAGCTGCCGCTCGGCCGCCGCAACTTCCCCGAATGGCCGCTGGCGCCCGAGGCGCGCGCGGCGGTGGTGGAGCTGATCGGCGGCCGTCCGGTGGCGGTGCGGCCGGGGGAGACGGCGCAGGACCGCCACGGCCGCGTGCTCGCCCACCTGTTCCGGGCCGAGGATGGCCTGTGGGTGCAGGGGGAGATGCTGCGGCGCGGCCTCGCCCGCGTCTATACCTTCCCCGACAACCGCCGCCTCGCCGCCGAGATGATGGCCGCCGAGGCCGACGCCCGCGCCGCCCGGCGCGGCATGTGGGCGTTGGACCATTACCGCGTGCGCGACGCCGCCACCCTGCCCGACGAGGCGGGCACCGAGGGCACCTTCCAGGTGGTGCGCGGCACGGTGCGCGAGGTGGCGGAGGCGCGCGGCACCACCTACCTCAACTTCGGCCCCGACTGGCGCACCGACGTCACCGCCACCCTGGATGCCGCCGCCCGCCGCCAGTTTCGCGCCACCGGCCTCGACCCCGCCGCGCTGAGCGGACGGGAAGTTCTGCTAAGGGGCTGGATTCGCTCCCGCAACGGCCCCATGATCGAGTTGACCCACCCCGAGCAGATCACGGCCGACCCGGCCCTGGTCGGTGCGGGCAAGGAGGACCAGTGAGCAAGGATCAGCCCGTGCGTTCCGCCGCCGCCACCGACGACACCCTGTTCCCCCCCATCGAGGCCCATGCCTCCGGCCATCTGGCGGTAGACCCGCTGCATCGCCTGTACTGGGAGGAGAGCGGCAACCCGACCGGCGTGCCGGTGGTGTTCCTGCACGGCGGCCCCGGTGGCGGCGTCGGGCCGCAGTTCCGCCGCTTCTTCGACCCGGCGTTCTACCGCATCGTGCTGTTCGACCAGCGCGGCTCCGGCCGCTCCACGCCCTTTGCCGAGGTGCGCACCAACACCACCTGGCACCTGGTGGACGACATCGAGGCCCTGCGCCGTCATCTGGGGGTGGAGCGGTGGTTGGTGTTCGGCGGCTCGTGGGGGTCCACCCTGGCGCTGGCCTACGCCCAGAGCCACCCGGAGCGTTGCCTCGGCCTCATCCTGCGCGGCATCTTCCTGTGCTCCGACACCGAGATCGAGTGGTTCGTCAACGGCATGGGGCAGTTCTTCCCGGAAGCCGCCCGCCATTTCCACGACTTCCTGCCGCCGGCCGAACGGGCCGATCCGCTGGCCAGCTACTACCGCCGCCTGACCGACCCGGACCCCGAGGTTCATGGTCCCGCCGCCCGCGTGTGGTCGAGCTACGAGGAATCCTGTTCGCGGCTGGTGCCGACGCGCGGTTTCAGCGATCCCGCCGCCGGCCCCCTGGGGCGGCCGGAGCCCGCCCTGGCGCTGGCCAGGCTGGAGGCGCACTACATGGTCAATCGGGGGTTCCTGGCGCCCGATCAGCTGATGGAAGGGCTGGCTCAGCTGCGCGGGCTGCCGGTGACCATCGTGCAGGGACGTTATGACATGGTCTGCCCCATCGTCACCGCAGACCGGGTGGCGCGGGCGCTGCCGGACTGCCGCTACGTGGTGGTGCCCGACGCCGGCCACTCGGCGCTGGAGCCCGGCATCCGGCGGGCGCTGGTGGAGGCGACGCAGGACTACAAGCGCCTCCACTCCGCCTGATCCAACCGAACCAGCCCGGTCCGGCGCAGTCGCATTAGCACGGTCTGGCGCAGTCGCGCCGTCAGCCGCCGATCGGCACGCCCGAGGTGGTGGAATGCTCGAAGTGCAGGGCCTCGCCGGGGTGGACGTAGGCGAAGGCGGCATGGGCCGCCTGCGCCGCCTCGGCAAAGCCGGTGAGGATGAGCTTCAGCTTGTGTGGATAACCGGCGATGTCGCCCACCGCGAACACCCCCTTGGCGGAGGTTTCCGAGGTCGATTGATCTATGGTGATGGTGCCCTTGGCGCCCATCTCCAGCCCCCATTCGGTGATCGGGCCGAGGTTGGTGGACAGACCGAAGAAAGGCAGCAGCACGTCGGCGTCCAGGCGGCGTTCTTTGTCGTCCAGGTCGGCGACGATCACCGCCGACAGACGGCCGTCGGCTCCTTCCAGGCGCGACAGCTGATAGGGCACCACCAGTTCCACCTTGCCGGCGCCGGCCAGCGCCTTCAGCTTGTCGTAGCTGTCGGGCGCGCAGCGGAACTTGGGCCGGCGATGGACCACCTGAACGCTGGCCGCCACCTCCGACAGCGACACCGCCCAGTCCACCGCCGAATCGCCGCCACCGGCGATGACGATACGCTTGTCGCGGAACTGTTCGCGCTTGCCGACCATGTAGAACACCGAGGTGCCCTCGTAAGCCTCCAGCCCGTCCAGCGGCGGCCGATTGGGGCCGAAGGCGCCGACTCCGGCGGCGATGATCACCACCGGCGCCTCGATGCGGGTGCCCTTGCTGGTCTCCACCAGCCAGCGGCCGGTGGCCTCGCTGCGCTCCAGCCGGTTGACCTGCTGGCCCATGTGGAACACCGGCTTGAAGGGGGCCGCCTGGGCCTCCAGCTGCTCGATCAGGCGGGCGGCCTCGATGCGGGGGAAGCCGGGGACGTCGAAGATGGGCTTTTCCGGGTAGAGCGCCGTGCACTGGCCGCCGATCTCGTCCAGCACGTCCACCACATGACAGCCGATGCGGACCATGCCGCACTGAAAGACGGTGAACAGCCCGACGGGGCCGGCGCCGATCACGATGGCATCGGTCTGGAAGGTGGTCTGCATGGGGAAGCCTGCACGGTTGCACACGGAAAATCGGTCGCCGCCGACAATGGCGGCCCGGCGCGCGAAGATCAAGGGGGCGGCCGGCCTATTGCGGCGGGCGGGCCGGCTGTGCCCCGGCGGCGCGCATCTGCACCAGCCGCTCCACCCGGTGCAGGTTCTTGCGGGCGACGTGCAGCGACTTGGTGATCTGCTTTTCCTCGAACACCGCGCAGGCCTCCTTGTAGGCGAAGGCGGCGGCGGTGAGGTCGGCCGGATTGTTGGTGCGCTTGGACTTGGCGAACAGGGCGGAGCCGATGTTGTTCTGCAGGTTGGCCCAGAACACCGGCGCCTTTTCGCGCGTGTACAGCGCCGCCACCTGGCGGAACACGGTCACCGCCTGATCGAGGAACTCCTGGGTGTGGGTGAACTCCCCCAGGGTGGTCAGCAGGCGGCCGATGTTGACCTGGGTCTCGGCCCAGCGGGTCGGGTTGGTGGCGCGCGTCCACACCGAACAGGCCAGTTGGTAGGCGGCCACCGCCTCGCGCAGATAGCCGGTGCGGTTGGCGAGCGTGCCTTGCCGTTGCAGAATCCAGCCCAGAAGCGCCTGAAGGGCGGCGTATTCCTCCGGCAGCGACTCGCGGGTAATGACGGCGCCGGCGGCACGCACCAGCAGGGCGGCTTCGTCCATGGCCGCGAGGTCGCGGCGATCGCTGCCGAGGGCGGCGACGGCGGCCCCCAGATGGGCGCGCAGGGCGGCGATCATCGGCTCGCCCAGCACCTCCGGCCCCGCCGTCAGGGCGGCGCGGTAGTGGCTGGCGGCGATCTCGACGTCGGTCATGCCCTCGTTGCGCAGCGACGGATGCAGTTCCAGGTTGGCGAGCCACCCCTTCAGCGGCGGCAGGCACGTCTCCGGCAGGCCGCCTCGGTTGATGAGCCGCAACGCCGCCGTCTGGGCGGTACGCAGCTGATCGGCGCGGGCCTTGCGGATGTCGTCATCCGCCGGGCGGGCGGCGGCGAGCAGGATCAGTTCCGCCACATCCGCCTGTTCGTCGCTGGGATAGGTGGGCAGGTCCAGGTGCTCGGTGGCGATGGCGGCGCCGGAGCCGTAATCGGTGGCCGCCGGGTTGGTGACGAAGCGCAACCGCAGCAACCCACCGCCGACCTCGCCCCAGACCAACACCTCGGCACCGGCCTTTTCCAGCAGGCCGCGACCGAGCTTGGTTGCGTCCTCGATGCGTTTCATGGGATCGGCGGCGGTGGTCAGGCGGCGCGGCAAGACCACCACCTGCACGCTGGAACGGGCCGACAGACGGCCGTGAAGGGTGCCCTGCACGGCGCCGCTGTCGTCGCCGTCGAACTGGGCAATGACCACGCGCACCGGGCCGGCGACCGCCCGCACGGTCGTCTCTTCCGACGGGCCAGCAGCCCGGCTGCCGCCCACCAGGCGGCGCAAGGTTCCCATCAAAGCCATGTTTCCCCCTCATCCACGGGGCGCGAGCGTCTCCAACCCGCGGCGGCGCGCCCGACTCCCATGGTTTCGGCACTATGACAGAATCGGGCCACGGCGCAAGAGCGGCGCAATCAGAAGGCGTGGGAAGTCAGCCCCATGCTACCCCACCGCCCATGGCACCCATCTTCGTTTCCGTCGCCGGTGATGGGTGCCGATCGGGCGCGCGGGGTGATAGGCTGTCGGCCTCCTGCCTGTCCTTCGCCTGCCGAAAGCCCTGCCGACGATGATCGACGTTCTTCTGAATGCCCTGGTCGTGTTCTTCGTGGTCATCGACCCCATCGGCATGGTGCCGATCTTCATCGGCCTGACCCAGGGCTTCCCCGCCGGGGCGCGGCGGCGGATCGCCGTGCGTGGCTGCCTGATCGCCTTCGCCATCATCGTCTTCTTCGCCTACTTCGGCGAGATCGTGCTCAACGCCCTGTCCATCGAGATGCCGGCCTTCCGCATCGCCGGCGGCGCGCTCTTGTTTTGGATCGCCTTCGAGATGCTGTTCGAGAAGCGGTCCGAGCGCAAAAGCCGCACCGTCGACGAGGCCCGCACCGAGGAAGAGGCCCGCCACATCGCCGTCTTCCCCATGGCCATCCCGCTGATGGCGGGGCCGGGCGCCATCACCACCATCATGCTGATGATGGACCGTTACGGCGACGATGTCGCCGGCCAGGGCACGGTTCTGGGGGCGGCGGCCCTGGTGCTGTTCGGCAGCGCCGCCCTGTTCATGATGTCGGAAGCGGTGCAAAAGGCCCTCGGCCAGACCATCATCCACACCGTCAGCCGCGTCCTCGGGATCGTCCTGGCCGCCCTGGCGGCCCAGACCATGATCGCCGGCATCACCGCCATCTACCCGCCGGGGTGATAGGGAGAGGAGGTACCGTCCTCACCCAGGGAGGCGGTTGCATCCCGACGTCGGTGGACCGAAGATCGGGAACACCGTCATCCCTCACGGCAACCAGCGAGAGGAGTTCTCCCCGTGCGACAGCCTTTGCCCGACGCGGCCCTCGACCAGCTTTTCCGGCAGGCGCGGAGCCATGGCGCGTGGAGCGACCGGCCGGTCACCGACGAGACCCTGCGCGCGCTCTACGACCTGTGGAAATGGGGGCCGACCAGCGCCAACAGCTCCCCCGCCCGCGTCGTCTTCGTGCGCTCGGCCGAGGCCAAGGAGAAGCTGCGCCAGTGCCTGTCGGGCGGCAATGTCGACAAGACCATGGCCGCCCCGGTGACTGTCATCCTCGGTTATTCCACCACGTTTTACGAGGAACTGCCGCGCCTGTTCCCGCACGATGACGCCCGCGCGTGGTTCGCCGGCAACCCGCCGCTGATCGAGGAAACAGCGTTCCGCAACTCGACGCTTCAGGGCGCCTACCTCATTCTGGCGGCCCGCGGCCTGGGGCTTGATTGCGGCCCCATGAGCGGCTTCGACCGCGCTCTCTGCGATGCCCTGTTCTTCGAGGACGGCGGCGTGAAATCCAACTTCCTCATCAACCTCGGCTATGGCGACGAGACGGCGCTGTTCCCCCGCAACCCGCGCCTCGACTTCGACGAAGCCTGCATCATCGAGTGACCGACCGCCCATCATGCTGACGGAAATCACCGCCGCCTCCCACGGGGTCGAGCTGGACATCGTCTACGCCACCCACCGCAACTTCACCGGCCGTCCGGTCTATGCCCGGCCGGCCTGCTTCCTCAACCCGGAGGCGGCGGAGAAGCTGCTGCGGGCGAGCGACTTGGCCCGTGCCGTCGGTCTGCGCCTGCGCATCCTCGATGCCTTCCGCCCGGCGGAAGCGCAATGGACGCTGTGGAACCACACCCCCGACGCCACCTTTCTGGCCGACCCCCGGCGCGGCTCGCCCCATTCCATGGGAGCGGCGGTCGACCTGACGCTGGTGGACGCCGCCAGCGGCCGGGAACTGGACATGGGCACCGCCTTCGACGCCATGACACCGCTGTCCTTCCACGGCAGCACCGAGGTGTCAGAGGCGGCGCAGAAGAACCGTTTCACCCTCCTCGGCCTGATGTCGGCGGCGGGGTTCGATTTCTATTCGGCGGAATGGTGGCATTACCAGCTGTTCAACGCCCGCGCCCGCTATCCGGTGCTGAGCGACGCCGCCGCTGGCACGGCGATGATGTGAGCGGGGAGAAACGCGCGTGCTGATCCTTGCCCTTGATACCGCCATGGCGGCCTGTTCCGTCGCCGTCTGGCGCGACGGCACCACCCTCGCCGCCCGCCGGGAGGAGATGGCGCGCGGCCAGGCGGAAGCGCTGGTGCCCATGATCCGCGACATGATGGCCGAGGCCGCCGTCGCCTGGGCCGACCTCGACCGCGTTGCCGTCACCGTCGGCCCCGGCAGCTTCACCGGCCTGCGCGTCGGTCTGGCGACCGCCCGCGCCCTGACCGTGGCGGCGGGGACGCCGGTGGTCGGCGTGACGACGACGGAAGCCCTGGCGGCCGCCGTCGCCCCCGCCTCGCGGGTCGGGCGGCGGGTGCTGGCGGCGGTGGACAGCAAGCGGGCCGATCTGTTCCTGCAATGGTTCGATGCCGACCTGACACCGCTCGGCCCGCCGTGCTCGGAGGAACCGGAGGCGGTGCGGGCACGGCTGGCGGCGGGGCCGGCGGTGGTGGCCGGCGATGCCGCCGCCCTGCTGGCGCCGCTGCCGGAGACGGCGCTGCTGGTGCCCACCGTGGTGACGCCCGATCCGGCGGTGGTGGCGGCCTTGGCGGCGGCCCGGCCGCTGCCGGCGGAGCCACCGCAGGCACTCTACATCCGTCCGCCCGATGCCGCCCTGCCGACCAGCGGCGGTCAGTTGCGGCCCGACCCGTCATGATGTCCGAAAGCTGCGAGCTGATCGCCGTCGGCGGCGCCCATGCGGGGGTGCTGGCGATGCTGCACGAGGCCGCCTTCGGTCCCGGCGAGGCATGGGCGGCGGGGGATTTCACCACCCTGTTCGACACCCCTGGCACCTTTGGCTGGATCGCGCAGGTCGGCACCGCCCAGGGGCCGCAGCCGGTCGCCCTGGTGCTGGCCCGCGCCGTGGCCGACGAGGCGGAGATTCTCACCATCGGCAGCCTGCCGCGGGCCCGCCGCCGTGGCATCGGCCGCAGCCTGCTGCGCGCCGCCGCCGCCGAAGCGGCCACCCGCGGCGCGGAACGGCTGTTCCTGGAGGTGGCGACGGACAACGCCGCCGCCCTTGGACTCTACCGTGCCGCCGGCTTCGCCGAGGTCGGCCGCCGCAAGGCCTATTACCGCCGCTCCGACGGCGGCAGCGTCGATGCGCTGGTGATGGTGCGGGCGGTGGTCTGACCGAACGCCGGCGTCAGCCCGCCTTCTCGACCCGCAGCACATGCACACCTTCGGCCTGTGGTTCCGGCGCCGGGGCCAGATCAAGCAGGCGGTGGCCCAGTTCGGTGAGCGAACGGGGCACATTGGCCAAGGGCTCGTCTCCCTTCAGTCTGATCTCCAGCACGTCGCCGGGAGCGATGCGCTCGATCGCGAGCTTCGCCTTCACGAAGGTGATGGGGCAGACTTCTTGGGTAATATCCAGCTGATGGATTGATTTACTGGTCACCGCAATATCCTATCTCTTGGATTTGCTTCGGGAAGCATTGCAAACGGGTTCCGGTTCAATTATATGTGTCGCAGCCGTTCGTAAGAGAGGTACAGAAGGCAAATGAGCGAAGCAATAACTGACAAGGAGCTGCTGGAACTGACCTCGGAAATCGTGGCCGCGCATGTCGGCAACAACACGGTGGCCGTGACGGATATCCCGCAGCTCATCAACGATGTCCATCGTGCCCTGGCCAATCTCGGTTCGGCGCCCGTGCCGACGGAGCGGCCGCAGCCCGCGGTGCCGGTGAAGAAGTCGGTCAACCCCGACTACATCATCTGCCTTGAGGACGGCAAAAAGCTGAAGATGCTGAAGCGTCACCTCAAGACCGCCTACAATATGACGCCCGAGGAATATCGCGAGCGCTGGGGCCTGCCCGCCGACTATCCCATGGTCGCGCCGAACTACGCCAAGCACCGGTCGTCGCTGGCCAAGAAGATCGGCCTGGGTACCAAGGCGCGTCGTCAGGGCGCTGCGTGACGGAATTGCGTCAAAATCCTCCGGGTCAATGCCCCGACAGGTAATGTGGGCGTCGTCGAGGCCGGGAGCACCGCGCTGCGACGACGCCTTTTCATTTGGCGGTCAGGCGTCTACTATCTGCCGCCGGGGCCCGGACACATGACGACAACAAGCAAGAGACCCTCAGGATGACGTCGCGCATCGAACAGCGCTGTATCGAGAAAGGCATGAAGATGACCGACCAGCGGCGGGTGATCGCCCGCGTGCTGTCGGAGGCGACGGACCATCCCGACGTGGAAGAGGTGTATCGCCGCGCGACCGAGGAAGACCCGCGCATCTCCATCGCCACCGTCTACCGCACGGTTCGTCTGCTGGAAGAGGCGGAGATCCTGGAGCGCCACGATTTTGGCGACGGCCGCGCCCGCTATGAAGAGGCGTCGGATGATCATCACGACCACCTCATCGACATCAACACCGGCACGGTGATCGAATTCCACTCCGAGGAAATCGAGGCCATCCAGCGGGAAATCGCCCGCAAGTACGGCTACCGTCTGGTGGGGCACCGGCTGGAACTCTATGGCGTTCCGCTCAAGGACGATGATAAGAACGGCGCCTGATGCCATGCCGCCGCCGCGTCGTCTTCGTCGGCGCCGGCGGGCGGCCGCACAGCCTGATCGGGATCTTCCATGACGTCCTTCGCTGCCCTGACCGCCGGTGATCACGAAATCCGCATCGCCACCGACGAGGCCGAAATTAAGGCGGCCCAGGCGCTGCGCTATCGCATCTTCTATGACGAGATGGGCGCCCGCCCGACGCCGGAAATGGCGGAGGTGGGGCGGGACTTCGACGAGTTCGACGCCCATTGCGACCATCTGCTGGTGATCGACCGCAGCCGCGGCAGCGGGCCGGAAGGGGTGATCGGCACCTACCGCCTCACCCGTCGCAGCCAGGCAGCCGGTGTCGGCCGCTTTTATACCTCGGACGAGTACGACATCTCGGCGATCGAGGCCTATCCCGGCGAGGTCATGGAGCTGGGCCGCAGTTGCGTCGATGCCGCCTATCGCAGCAAATCGACCATGCAGCTGCTGTGGCGCGGCATCGCCGCCTATGTCTTCCACCACGGCATCGACCTGATGTTCGGCTGCGCCTCGCTACACGGCACCGACCCGCAGAAGCTGGCGCTGCCGCTGTCGTACCTGCATCACCATCATCTCGCGCCGCCGGAGATGCGCCCGCGCGCCCTGCCGGAGCGCTACACCGCCATGGACCTGCTGCCGCCGGAGCAGATCGACGTCAAGCGGGCGCTGGTGTCGCTGCCGCCGCTGATGAAGGGCTATCTGCGGCTGGGCGGCTTCATCGGCGACGGCGCCGTGGTCGACCACCAGTTCAACACCACCGACGTCTGCATCATCGTCAAGACCGACCTGGTCAGCGACAAGTACTATAAGCATTACGACCGTACTGCCCGCGAGCAGGATTGAGCGGCCATCGCCGGAGCGGAGGACGGGACATGCAGTCGACCCTCACGGCCGCCTTCCGCCTGTTCCTGTTCGTGGCGTGGACGCTGGTAGTCATTCCCCCCTATGCGATGACCATGCTGCTGCGCGGGCCCTATCGCTCCTTCGCGCGGTTGTACTGGCGGGTGGTCTGCCGCATCACCGCCACCGACGTGGTGGTGAAGGGCAGTCCGACGGCAACGCGGCCGCTGGTGATGGTGGCCAATCACACCAGTTACATGGATATCGTGGTGCTGGGATCGCTGGTGCGCGGCGCCTTCGTCGCCAAGTCGGAGGTCGCCGGCTGGCCCGGGTTCGGCACCATCGCCAAGCTGGGCCGCACCGTCTTTGTCGACCGCAAGCGCACCGCCGCCGGCCGCCAGCGCGACGAGATCGTGCGCCGGCTGGTGAAGGACCGCGAGCCGCTCATCTTCTTCCCCGAAGGCACCTCCAACGACGGCAACCGCGTGCTGCCGTTCAAGAGCACCCTGTTCAACGTCGCCGAGAAGCCGATCAACGGCGAGGCGGTGACGGTGCAGCCGGTGTCCATCGCCTATACCCGCGTCGACGGCATGCCCATGGGCTGGGCCGGCCGGCCCTTCTATGCGTGGTACGGCGACATGGATTTGGCGCCGCACCTGTGGGCGCTGCTCGGCCATGGCCGGGTGACGGTGGAGGTGGAGTTTCACCAGCCGGTGCAGGCGGCCCGCTTCCCCCATCGCCGCGACCTGTCGGCGTGGTGCGAGGC
>JAEWWF010000406.1 GCA_023396465.1 Pseudomonadota bacterium | reverse complement strand
GTCCCTCTACATCGCCCTGTTGGAGGTGCTGCACCTGATCACCGGCAAGGACGTGTGGGGGCGGTTGTCGCGATTTTGGATCAAGATCTTCGGCGTGTCGTTCGGCATGGGCGTGGTGTCGGGCATCGTCATGTCCTACCAGTTCGGCATGAACTGGAGCCGGTTTTCCGACGTCACCGGCAACGTGCTCGGGCCGCTGCTGACCTACGAGGTGCTGACCGCCTTCTTCCTGGAGGCGACCTTCCTCGGCATCCTGCTGCTTGGCCGCAACCGGGTGTCGCAGCCGGTGTTCACCGTCGCCGCCGTCATGGTGGCGCTCGGCACCCTGGCGTCGAGCTTCTGGATCCTGGCCGCCAACTCGTGGATGCAGACACCGACCGGCTACGAGATCCTGCCCGACGGCAGCTTCGCGGTCACCGACTGGTGGCAGGCCATCTTCAACCCGTCGTTCCCCTACCGCCTGCTGCACATGGTGACGGCGGCGCTGCTGACCACCGGCTTCTGTGTCATGGCCGTCTCGGCATGGAAACTGCGGCGTGGGGAATCGGTGCCGGAAAGCCGCACCATGATGTCCATGACCCTGTGGCTGCTGCTGGTGCTGGCGCCGGCCCAGGCGGTGATCGGCGACCTGCACGGCCTCAACACCCTGGAACACCAGCCCGCCAAGCTGGCCGCCATGGAAGGCCACTTCCACACCAACCCGGAGGGCGAGCCCATGCCCCTCAGCCTGTTCGGCTGGCCGGACATGGAGCGCGGCGAAATGGCGTGGGACGTGGCGGTGCCTTACCTCGGCAGCATCATCCTCACCCATTCCCTGACCGGCAGCGTGGTCGGGCTCGACCAGTTCGACCGAGCCGACTGGCCCTACGTGCCGCTGGTCTACCTGTCGTTCCGGCTGATGGTCGGCATCGGCCTGTTCATGATCTTCATGGCCATCGCCGGCACCCTGCTGCGCTTGCGCAAGGAAGGACCGTGGGGCACCGGGTGGTATCTGGCACTGTCACGGTGGAGCCTGCCCATCGGCTTCGTCGCCATCCTGGCCGGCTGGGTGGTGACCGAGGCCGGGCGTCAGCCGTGGGTGGTCTACGGCCTGATGCGCACCGCCGATGGCGTCACCCCCACCCTCTCCGGCGGCGATGTCGCCTTCAGCTTCGCGCTGTTCATCGCCGCCTATGCCGTCATTTTCCCGGCTGGCATCTGGTTCATCCGCAAGCTGGTGGTGAAGGGCCCGCCGCCGGAACTGGAGCCGCTCGGCAAGGCGCCGGTATTCGGCCAGAAGCAGCCCGCCGCGTTCGGCGCCGAGGGCGCCCGGCCGCACAAGGGCGACTTCTGACCGCCCGCCCCGCCCTCCCGCCACAGGAGCCCGCCCCATGGACAGTCTCGACCTCACCCTGATCGCCGCCGGCATCCTGGTGCTGGGTGTCTTCATGTATGTGCTGCTCGACGGCTTCGACCTGGGCGTCGGCATCCTCTACCCGCTGGCCCCATCGGAGCACTGCCGCGACCTGATGATGGACAGCGTGGCGCCGGTGTGGGACGGCAACGAAACCTGGCTGGTGCTCGGCGGCACCGCCCTGCTGGCCGCCTTCCCATTGGCCTATGCGGTGCTGCTGCCGGCCTTTTACATCCCGCTCATGCTCATGCTGATCGGGCTGATCTTCCGCGGCGTGTGCTTCGAGTTCCGCGCCCAGGGCGGGCCGTCCAAGGGCTGGTGGACCACCGGCTTCTTCGCCGGCTCGCTGCTGGCCACCATCGCCCAGGGGCTGGTGCTCGGCACCTTCATCCAGGGGGTTGAGGTGACGGGGCGGCAGTTCAGCGGCGACACCCTGGGCTGGGTCTCCGCCTTCTCGTTCCTGTGCGCGGCCGGGCTGGTGTGCGGCTATGCGCTGCTGGGAGCCGGGTGGACCATCCTGAAGACCGAGGGTATCACCCATGACTGGGCCTGGACCCTGGTGGCACCACTGACCATCCTGGTGCTGGTGGTGGCCGTGGCGGTCTCGCTGTGGACGCCCTTCCTGCACGAGTGGATCATGGGCCGCTGGTTCGAGTGGCCGCGTATCCTGTTCGTCGCCCCGGCGCCCCTGGCCGGACTGGTGTTGGCCGGGGTGCTGCTGCGGTCCGCCCGCAGCCGCAACGACAAGGTGCCGTTCCTTGCCACCCTGGGCCTGTTCCTGGCGAGCTATTACGGCCTCGGCGTCACCCTGTGGCCCTACGTCATTCCCCCCAACATCACCATCCACGATGCCGCCAGCGCGCCCTCGGCGCAGGCTTTCGTTCTGGTCGGACTGGCGGTGCTGGTGCCGGTGACGCTGATATACACCGCCTATTCCTATTGGGTGTTTCGCGGCAAGGTGAGCGGAGATGCCCATTACTGACGGTGGCGTCAGGGCTGGGTGTCGTCGGCCTCGCTGCCGCGATGGTAGCGGAAGGTACCGGTGGCGGTGGCGATGATGCGGCCATCCTCCGCCGTCGCCGTGGCATCGACGAAGTAGAGCTTGCGTCCGCCGCCCCGCTTGCGGGCCTCGGCGCGCAGCACGCCGGTGCTCATCTGGCCAACGTAGTTGGTGGTCAATGACAGGGTCAGGGTGCGGCGGATACGCCCCGCCACCGGCGAAAAGCAGCCGGCATAACCGGCGGCGGTGTCCAGCACCGTCGTCAGCACACCGCCGTGCAGAATACCCGCCCGGTTGAGGTGCTGCGGCCCCACCGCCAGTTCGACCACCGCCCGATCGGGTTCCCACTCCACCAGCCGGTAGCCGATAAGCGCCTGAAGGCCGCTGCCGTTCTGCTGTTCCCAGGCGAGGTTCTCGGCGACGGCGGAGGAAGTGGTGGCGGTCATGGGGCGGGGTTCCTGCTCAAAATGCTAGCGGCCGAGGGGGCACCCTACGCCGCCCCGCCCGACCGCCGCCAGGGCCTATTTGCTCGTCAGGTCATGGACACCGGTCCAGCCCTCCGGCGGCGGCGTCTCCTTCCAGGCGACGATACGCGGCAGGAACAGCGCCGGCAGCGGATCGTCGGGGAAACGGGCGGCGATCTCGCGGTAGGCGGCCTCGGCGGCCAGCCAGTCGCGGTCCATGTAGGCATGAAACACGCGTCCGGTGAGCATCGCCAAGTCACGCTGCTCGGCGGTCGCCACAATGCCGGGAGCGGCATCGGCGGAGCGGGTGCCCATCAGTTCGTAGAGGCCGACCGGCGCCCGCCGCCCCTTCACCGCCACCAGATCGAGGGGACGGAACAGAAAGCGGTCGCCGGCATCGCGGAACACCGTCTGACTGGCGAGAATGCGCGTGCCGTAGGCGCGGTTGGCACCTTCCAGCCGCGCCGCGACATTGGCGCCGTCCCCCATGACGGTGTAGCTCATGCGCTCCATGGACCCGATGTTGCCGACCATCACCGCGTCGGTGTGCAGGCCGATGCGGGTGGTGAGTTCGGGCCAGCCGGCCTCGCGGGCGCGGCGGTTGACCTCGTCAAGCCGCGCCCGGGCGAGCAGCGCGGCGAGGCAGGCGTTGGCGGCGTGATCCTCCGCCGGTACCGGGGCACCCCAGAACGCCATCACCGAATCACCGATGTACTTGTCGATCGTGCCGTGGGTTTCCAGCACCGCCCGCGCCACCGCGTCCAGGTGCTCAGAGATCAGCAGCATCAACTCGCGGGTCGGCATGCGCTCCGACAACTGGGTGAAACCGGCGATGTCGGAGAACAGGATGGTCACATGACGCGACTGACCGCCCAGGGCGATGGGCTGGCCGGAGGCGATGAGATCGCGCACCAGTTCCTTCGGCACATAGCGCCCGAAGGTCTGCAACGCTGTCTTGAGCGTCCGCAGAGAGCCGGCCAAGGCGTTGATCTCGCGCACATTTGAGCGCAGGTCGGCGTCGCCTCCCAGATCAAAGGCGGTGATGCGGTCGAATTCCGCCACCATCTGCCGCAGCGGCCGGCTGATCCATTGCGAGAACAGACCGATCAACACCATGCCGAGCAGCGTCACCGCCACCGACAGGGCAATGATCTCGCGCGTGGTGTGCTTCAGGCCGCCGACGAAATCATCGGCCGGCACCACCACGGCCATCACCCAGCCACGCCCCAGGTCGGCCTGGAACGGGATGAAGGTGGCAAGGTAATCGCGGCCGTCGACGGTATAAGCGTGGTGGCTGCGGCCGCTGGTGCCGCGATGACGACGCACCGCTTCGGCGATCCACTCCTCCTCCACCTGATCGCCCGGCACCAGTTCGATACCGCCGCCGCTCTGCCGCACCGTGCGGGAGGGATCGGGAAAGGCGATGAGGCGATCCTCCACATCCAGGATGAAGGCGACGCCCGAGGTGCCGGACACCAGGCTGCGCAGGAACTCGGACAGGCTTTCCAGGGTGATGTTGGCCGCCGCCGCCCCCAGGAACCGCCCGTCGGCCGCCACCATGGGCGACACCGGCGCCACCCCCGGCAGGCTGGAACTGGTGAACACCACCACATCGGTCCACATGGGTGCGCTGCCGCCGCCGGCCACCCGCTCGCGCATGGCCCGATACCAGTCACGTTTGCGGGCGTCGTAGCTGATTTCCGCCGCCTCCTCCATCCCCAGCAAAGTGCCGTCGACGGCAAGATAGCGCCAATGGTCGGTGGGCATCTCCCCCGACCAGTCGAGCACCCGCAGGGCATGGGCCACGTCCGGGTGCATGGGAGTGTTGTTGGGGCCGTAGCGGCGAATGCCCGGCGGCACCGCGAAGGCTTGCAGGAAACGGCCCCCGTCGTCGAAGGCGTAGTAGACGCTTTGCAGCTGCGGATGCTCGCGCAGCACCGCCAGCAGAGTGGGAAACACCTGCTCGCTGCGCGCCAGGTCCGGCTGGCTGGCGCCCAGCGCCGCCACGGTGGACACCGCCGAGCCCACCGGTTGCAGCATGTCGCCGGTGTGGCGGATGGCGGCGTCGCCGGCGGTCTCGATGAAGCTGCGGGCGAGATCGAGCACCGCACGGCTGTTGCGGTCGTAGGTATACGCGATGATGGTGCCGCAGATGGCCAGCACCAGCGCCGTGAAGACGGTGGCAATGTTGACCCGGAACGTCAGCCCGCCCGAGCGGCGCCTGCGCTCCCCCTCATGCTCCGCCATGGTTCCCCCCGTGGCATGACTCCCCACGCGGAGCCTACCACGGCGGGCGGGGCGATCATACCGCCCGCGCGGCGTGAGCGGTATCACGCAACCACTCTTCCGCCTCCGCCGTCGGCGATGCGCGCGTCAGCCGAGGATCAGGCTGTCGTCGTCCACTTCCTCGCCGCGCACCTTCTCGAACATGTGCAAGAGGTCTTCCACCTTCATGCCGCGTCGGGCGTCGCCCTCCACGTCCAGCACAACGTTGCCGGCGTGCAGCATGACGGTGCGGTGGCCGTGGTCGAGGGCCTGGCGCATGGAGTGGGTGACCATCAGCGTGGTCAGCTGCTTCTCGCCGACGATGCGGTCGGTCAGTTCCATGACGAAGGCCGCCGTCTTGGGGTCGAGCGCCGCCGTATGCTCGTCCAGCAGCAGGATCTTCATGGGGTTGAGGGTGGCCATGACCAGACTCACCGCCTGCCGCTGGCCGCCCGACAGCAGACCCATCTTGTCGCTCAGGCGGTTTTCCAGCCCGAGGCCAAGCACCGAGATGCGCTCGCGGAATTCCTCCCGCAACTCGTTGCGCACGGCGGCGCGCAGCCCCCGGCGATGGCCGCGGGCAGCGGCGAGGGCGAGGTTCTCCTCGATGCTCAAGCCCTCGCAGGTGCCGGCCATGGGATCCTGGAAGACACGGGCGCAGAGGCCGGCGCGGCGGGCGGTCGGCCACTTGGTGACGTCCTCGCCGTCGATGAGCACGGTCCCTTCGTCGGGGATCAGCTCGCCGGCCAGGATGTTGAGGAAGGTGGACTTGCCGGCGCCGTTGGAGCCGATCACCGTCACGAACTGCCCCTGCGGGATGCTGAGCGCCAGACCGCGCAGGGCATGGTTCTCGATCGGCGTGCCGGGGTTGAAGCGGATGTGCAGGCCGCTCGCGTCGATCATTTGCGCACGCCTCCGCCGGTGGTGAGGGACTTGAGCTTCAGCTTGCGGCGCATGCCGGGCAGGGTCATGGCGGCCACCACCAGCACGGCGGTGATCAGCTTCAGGTCCTGCGCCTGAAGGCCGAGCACGTCGGCATTGAGCGCCAGCGCCACCATCAGGCGGTAGAGGACGGAGCCGATGATGCAGGCGATGGTCGCCAGGATGATGGTCCGGGTGGACATCACCGCCTCGCCCAGGATCACGGCGGCGAGGCCGATGACGATGACGCCGACGCCCATGGTGATGTCGGCGCCGCCCTGCAACTGAGCGAACAGCGCCCCGGCGAAAGCCACCATGCCGTTGGACAGCGCGATGCCGAGCAGGGTCATGCGGCCGGTGTCGATGCCCTGCGCCCGCGCCATGCGCTGGTTGGCGCCGGTGGCCCGCATGGCGAGGCCGGTTTCCGACAGCAGGAAGCGGTCAAGCAGCAGCTTGGCGGCGATCACCACCACCACCAGCACCAGCGGATTGACCCAGTAGTACGGCAGCCCCAGCGACTCGAAGGGGGTGAACACGGTGTCCTGCCCCAGCAGGGCGATGTTGGGCCGCCCCATGACGCGGAGGTTGATGGAGAACAGCGCGATCATGGTCAGGATGGAGGCCAGCAGGTGCAGGATCTTCAACCGCACGTTCAGCCACGCCGTCACCAGCCCGGCGGCGGCACCGGCGAAGAAGGCGGCCAGTGTCGCCAGATAGGGATTGACGCCCGCCATCAGCAGCACCGCCGCGACGCCGGCGCCGAGCGGCAGGCTGCCGTCCACCGTCAGATCGGGGAAGTTCAGGATGCGGAACGAGATATAGACACCCAGCGCCACCAGACCGAACAGAAGGCCGATCTCGACGGCACCAAGAAAAGCAATGAGCGACACCGGCGCGGTTCCTGAAAAAGCCGCGGGGCCGCCCCGTGGACGGCCCCGCCCTGGATACGACGTCTGTTACTGCACCACCGTCTCGGCGCGCTCCACCACCGCCTGCGGCAGGGTGAGGCCCATGCGGGCGGCAGCGCCAGGGTTGACGGCAAGCTTCATGACCTCGACCCCCTCGACCGGGATGTCGATGACCTTGGTGCCCTGGAGAACCTTGGCCACCTGGGTGCCGGTCTGACGTCCGACATCGTAGTAGTCGAAGCCGGCGGCGGCGACGGCACCCCGGTTCACGCTGTCGGTATCACCGGCGAAGACCGGCATCTTGGCTTCCTCGCCCACCTTGATGACGGCTTCCAGGGCCGAAATCACGGTGTTGTCGGTGGGGATGTAGACCGCATCAGCCTTGCCGACCAGCGAGCGGGTCGCCTGGAGCACGTCGCCGGAGGTCGGGGCCGATGCGACAATCACCTGCAACCCGAGGTCGGGCGCCGCCTGCTTGGCGAGGTCGACCAGCACCACGGCGTTGGGCTCGCCCGGATTGTGGACGATGCCGATGGTCTTGGCACCCGGCACGATTTCCTGGATCAGCGCCAGATGCTTGGCGACCGGAGTCAGATCGGAAACACCCGTGACGGCTTCCGTGGACTTCCCCGGCTCCTCGATCAGGCGGGCCAGCACCGGATCGGTGACCGCCGAATACACCACCGGCACGGTGCCCCGGGCGGCGGCGACGGCGGCCTGGGCCGAGGGAGTGGCGATGGCGACGATGACGTCCGGCGCATCGCCGACGAACTTCTTGGCGATCTGACCGGCGATGCCGACGTCGCCCTGAGCGGACTGGAATTCGACCGCCAGCGTCTCGCCCTGTTTGAAGCCTTGCTCCGCCAGTTCGTCGAGCACACCCTGGCGCACGGCATCCAGGGCCGGATGCTCGACAATGGCGGTGATCTTCACCGATTTGGTATCGGCGGCCTGGGCGTTCAGCGACAGCATCGACAGACCGACCACGGCGGCGGCGGTGGCGACGCGCAACGGTTTCAGCAGCACCTTGCTGACCTCCTGCTGGGGAGTGGCGGAAAGCGGCACGATGCGCGGAAAGGCGCCCCCCGTCAAGGCCGCGCCGGCACGGCCAGCACGGCGGCAGACCCCGCCGCAACCACCCGTGGCATCCCTGCCCCCTCCTCCTCGCCACCACGGCGGGGGCGTCTAATATTTTAAGCCCATTGCGCAAGCGGTGGGCGCCTCTGCCCGCGTTTTGTGCAGATGCGCATGACAACCGGGCGCCGCTCCAAAACTACGCAAAAAGGAGTTGTCTAAAAAATTAAACGCTGCCATGCTGCATTTGCATGGCCGGGTCGGGGGCGCTTTGGCGTCCCGGGGACAGCTCATCCTATCGACAATACGAGAAACACGGGACGGCAACATGGCAGGCACGGAAGCCCCCCTGGTGGCCTTCGAAGGGGTGCAGAAGACCTACGACGGGGAGATCCTGGTCGTTAAGGACCTCAATCTGGAAATCAGCAAAGGCGAGTTCCTCACGATGCTCGGCCCGTCGGGGTCTGGCAAGACGACCTCGCTGATGATGCTGGCGGGCTTCGAGGTGCCGACCCACGGCGACATCAAGCTTGCCGGTCGGTCGCTGAAGAACACGCCGCCGCACAAGCGCGACATTGGCATGGTGTTCCAGAACTACGCCCTCTTCCCGCACATGACGGTGGAGGAGAATGTCGCCTTCCCCCTGTCGGTGCGCAAGGTGAACAAGTCGGATCAAGTGGCGCGCGCCCGCAAGGCGCTCGACATGGTCAAGCTGTCGGGCATGGGATCGCGCCGCCCGGCTCAGCTGTCCGGCGGTCAGCAGCAGCGCGTGGCGCTGGCCCGCGCCTTGGTGTTCGAGCCGCAGCTGGTGCTGATGGACGAACCGCTCGGCGCCCTCGATAAGCAGCTGCGCGAGCATATGCAGATCGAGATCAAGCATATCCATGAAAGCCTGGGCGTGACGGTGGTCTATGTCACCCACGACCAGTCCGAGGCGCTGACCATGTCGGACCGCATCGCCGTCTTCAACGATGGCATCATCCAGCAGTTGGCACCGCCGTCGGACCTTTACGAAAACCCGCAGAACAGCTTCGTCGCCCACTTCATCGGCGAGAACAATATCCTGAACGGCACCGTCGAGACGGTGGACGGCGGCTTCTGCACGGTTCGGCTTGACTCCGGCGAACAGATCACCGCCCGCGCGGTGAACATCGGCGGCACCGGCAGCCGCACCAGCCTGTCGTTCCGACCGGAAAAGGTGGAGATCGAGGGCGTCGGCCCCGACCATCCCAACCGCCTGCCGGCCCGCGTGCAGGAAACCATCTACCTCGGCGACCACATGCGCGTGCGCGTGAAGGTCGCGGGCAACGACGAGTTCACGGTGAAGATGCGCTTCCGCTCCGGCCGCGCCGTGCCGCAGCCAGGCGAAGAGATGTTCGTCAGCTTCGCCGCCGAGAACTGCCTCGCGCTCGACCCGGTCGCCTGACGCAGCGACCGGCACCGCCGCCCGCCGTCGCGCGGGGGGCGGCCGCAGGGAGAATCGCGTCACCTTTCAGCAGGGAGAACTTCGATAATGAGCATCGTTAGGAAGGGGATCATCGCCGCCGCGGCCGCCGCCGTCGTCGCCACCGCTGGCGCCGCCGCTCAGGCCCGTGACCTGACCATCGTGTCGTGGGGCGATGCCTACCAGGCGGCGCAGGGCCGCATCTACTTCAAGCCGTTCAGCGAACAGGCCAGCGTGCCGGTGATCGACGTGCCGTGGAACGGCGGCATCGGCGTGCTGCGCGCCAAGGTCCAGGGCGGCGCCAGCGACTGGGACGTGGTGCAGGTCGAAAGCGAAGAGCTGGAACTCGGCTGCGAGGAAGGCGTCTTCGAGGAACTGGACTGGGCGAAGATCGGCGGCAAGGACGCCTACCTCCCCGCCGCCGTGCATGACTGCGGCGTCGGCGCCATCGTCTATAACTTCGTCATCGGCTACGACAAGGACAAGCTGAGCGACGCGCCGAACGGCTGGGCCGACTTCTTCGACACCCAGAAGTATCCGGGCAAGCGCGCCCTGCGCAAGGGTCCGAAGACCACCCTGGAAGCCGCGCTGATGGCCGATGGCGTGCCCGCGGCCGAAGTCTACTCCGTGCTCGGCACCGACGAAGGCATCGAGCGTGCTTTCAAGAAGCTCGACACCATTCGCGGCGACCTGATCTTCTGGGAGTCGGGCGCTCAGCCGCCGCAGCTCCTCGCCTCCGGTGAAGTGACGATGACGTCGGTCTACAACGGCCGCATCGACGCCGCCAACAAGAACGACAACCGCAACTTCGGCATGGTGTGGGACGGCAGCCTGTTCACCGTCGACAGCTGGGTCATCCTGAAGGACAGCCCGAACCTGGAGCAGGCCTACAAGTTCCTGGCCTTCGCCGGCACGCCGGATGCCCAGGCTCAGCTGCCGCTGGAGATCGCTTACGGCGTCACCAACAAGGATGCCATCAAGAAGATCCCGGAAGAGCGCGCGAAGGATCTGCCGACCTACGAGGCGAACATGGCCAACGCCATCCAGATCTCCGACGCCTTCTGGCTGGAGAACATCGATCGCCTGACCGAGCGCTTCAACAAGTGGGCCGCCACCCAGTAAGGCACCCACCCGAAGCCTGATTGGCCGAGGGGGGAGGCGGTGGCGCCGGGCCCACCGCCTCCCCACGGCCGGACCTTGCGGAAGAAGAGCGCCCATGTCGTCCGACGTCGCCCTGTCGCCCACCGCCCAATACAAGGTAGAGGCCAAGGAGCGCAGCGCGCTCAAGGCCAAACTGCGCCGCGCGGAACGGATGCGGCAGTTGAAGGCCTTTGGCCTCATCGCCCCCCTGCTTGCCTTTCTGCTGATCACCTTCGTGATCCCCATCGCCGGCATGATGCTGCGCAGCGTCCACGACCCGGAGCTTTCGCAGGTGTGGCCGCGCACCACCGCCGCCATCGGCGCGTGGGCCGACCGGACCCAGTTACCCTCCGAGGAGATCTACGCCGCGCTCGCCGCCGATCTGCGCGAGAGCCGCGAGAACCGCACCATCGGGACCGCTGCCCGCCGCCTGAACTACGACATCAACGGCGCCCGCACCTTCATCATGGGCACCGCCCGCGCCCTGCCGGAAACGGCCGAGGCGTGGAAGCCGGTGCTGATGGAGTTGGACCCCGCCTGGACCAGCGTGGAAACCTTTGGCGCCATCGACCGTGCCAGCGGGCCGTTCACCTCGTTCTTCCTGCTGTCGGCGATCGACAAGGAAAAGAACGCCGCCGGCGAGATCGTCAGCGCGCCGGAGGAAGAAGCGGTCTATCTGACCCTGTTCGGACGCACCTTCTTCATCTCCACCATGGTCACCCTCATCTGCCTGGTGATGGGCTTCCCGGTGGCCTACCTGCTCGCCACCCTGCCGGCGAAGAAGGCCAACCTGCTGATGATCCTGGTGCTGCTGCCGTTCTGGACATCGCTGCTGGTGCGGACCGCCGCCTGGGTGGTGGTGCTCCAGGAGCAGGGGCTGGTGAACGACGCCCTGCGGTTCCTGGGCATCCTGGATGAGCCGATGCGCCTCATGTACAACCGCACCGGCGTCTACATCGCCATGGTCCACATCCTGCTGCCGTTCATGATCCTGCCGCTCTACTCGGTCATGAAGGGCATCAAGCCGGTGTATCTGCGGGCCGCGACGTCGCTCGGCGCCCCGCCGGTGACGGCGTTCGTGCGGGTCTACCTGCCGCAGACCCTGCCCGGCATCTCGGCGGGGGCGCTGCTCGTGTTCATCATCTCCATCGGCTACTACATCACGCCGGCCCTGGTGGGCGGTGCCGCCGACCAGATGATCAGCTACTTCATCGCCTTCTACACCACCGGCACGGTGAACTGGGGCATGGCGGCGGCGCTCGGCGCGGTGCTGCTGGTGGCCACCATGATTCTCTATGCCATCTACAACCGCCTTGTCGGCGCCGACAAAGTGCGCCTGGGCTGACGCGGGACGGAGGACCGATCAATGTCTACGCATACCCGCACGCCCACCGAATGGTTCTGGCTCTGGGCCCTGTGGCTGAGCGCCGCCTTCGTGCTGTTCTTCCTGATGGCGCCGATCATCGCCATCATGCCGCTCAGCGTGAACTCGGGCCAGTTCCTGACCTATCCGCTGCAAGGCTTCTCCACCCGCTGGTACGAGGCGTTCCTTGAAAGCCCGCGGTGGATGAGCGCGGTGAAGAACAGCCTGTTCGTCGGCTCCATCTCCACCCTGCTGGCCACCACCCTCGGCACGCTCGCCTCGCTCGGCCTCGTGCGCGCGACGTTCCGCGGCAAGGCGCTGATCATGGCGATCGTGCTCTCGCCGATGATCGTGCCGGTCATCATCACCGCCGTCGGCTTCTACTTCTTCTTCGCGCCGCTCGGCCTGACCAGCAGCTACACCGGCCTGATCCTCGCCCACACCGCCCTGGCGACACCCTTCGTGGTGATCACCGTGTCGGCCACCCTCCAGGGTTTCGACATGAACCTGGCCAAGGCGGCGGCGAGCCTCGGCGCCCACCCCACCACCGTGTTCTTCCGCGTCATCCTGCCGCTGATCCTGCCGGGTCTGGCGTCGGGCGCCCTGTTCGCCTTCGCCACCAGCTTCGATGAGGTGGTGGTGGCGCTGCTGGTGGCCGGGCCGGAGCAGAACACCCTGCCGCGCGAGATGTTCTCCGGCATCCGCGAGAACATCAGCCCGATCATCACCGCCGTCGCGACCATTCTGACGCTGATGTCGGTGGCCCTGCTGGCAAGCCTGGAGGCCCTGCGCCGTCGGGGCGAGCGGCTGCGCGGCATCAAGTCCTGACGCCACGGCTGCCGCCCGCTCGCCGGGCCGGCAGCCGTGTTGTTCCCAAGGGCGGGGCGCTCTAGATTGGGGGAAACCCGCCCGCAGGAGCCGATGCGATGGGACAGGTTTGGTATCGGGTACCGACCCCCGAGGAAGTGGAAGAGATGCGCCGCCAGGGGCTCAGGCCCGTCACCTGGTGGCTGCCGGACACCTCGTCGCCGGAGTTCAAGGCCGAAGCCGCCCGGCAGGCGCAGGTGCTGGCACAGTCCGACGAAGACACCGACGACGACATCCTCGACTTCATCGAGTCCCACCGCGATTGGGACGACCTGTGAAGCGCGGGGACGTGGTGGTGGCGCCGATCACCTCAACCGATCTGGGCACGCCGCTGCTGCGGGTTCCCGTCGACCCGGACGGCGCCAACGGGCTACGGCAGCCGTCCTTCGTCATGGTCGACAAGATCATTGCCGTCAGGCGGGACAAGATCGGCCAGCGGATCGGGACGGTCGATGGCGCCGTCCTCGCCCGGGTGTCGCGAGCCCTGCAGTACTTCCTGGCCCTGGACGAATTCGTCGCCTCATAGGTAAGGCGGCGTGCAGGCGGAGACGATGACGCAGGCAACATCGAAGGGGTTGCGGAAGCGGTGCGGCTGACGGCTGTCGAACAGGTAGCTGTCGCCCGGCTCCAGGATTTCCTTCTGGTCGGCGACGGTCAGTTCAATGCTGCCGGAGATGACGATGCCGCCTTCCTCGCCGGTGTGCTGCAACATGGTGCGGCCGGTATCGGCGCCGGGTTCATAGGTTTCATGCAGCACTTGCAGCGTGCGGTTGCGCAGATCACCGACCTGGCGGAACAACACCCGCCCCTTGCCGATTTCACTGGTCAGTTGGATCAGGTCCGTCGGCTTGAAAAAGATCTTCTCGCGCGGCGGCATCTCGGTCGAGAAGAACTCGGCCAGCGACATGGGAATGCCCTGGAGCACCTTGCGCAAGGAGGCGACGGATGGGCTGTTGCGGTTCTGCTCGATGAGCGAAATGGTCCCATTGGTCACGCCGGCCCGCTGAGCAAGCTGGCGCTGCGACAGTCCGTGCAACTCCCGTATGGCACGCAGACGGGCGCCCACGTCGAACTCCATGTTCCCAACCCCTCGTTTTTTATGTCGTCTAATATTTTAAACTGATGATCGGCCGTTCACCAGTCCGAATATGCGAGTGGAGCCCCGGTATTTTGCCTGAATGGACCGTGACGGGAAGGGCCCGGATGCGTTGTCTATTTTTTTAAACGTGGTAGCCTGTTCGGCACGCCCACGAAACGGCGAGACGGCCCCCGCCGGTGATACGGCCGCCGCCCCAAACCTGACCAAGGAGGCAATTCACGATGGTGCAGCTCACCGACGCCAAGCTCCTGCGCGACAAGGCTTATATCGATGGCGGCTGGGCCGCCGCCGACAGCGGCAAGACCTTTGCCGTCACCAACCCGGCCGACGGCAAGGAACTGGCGCAGGTGCCCGACATGGGTGCCGCCGAAACCCGCCGCGCCATCGAAGCCGCCGACCGCGCCCTGCCCGGCTGGCGCGCCAAGACCGCCAAGGAACGCGCCACCATCCTGCGCAAGTGGTTCGAGCTGATCATGGCCGCCCAGGAAGACCTGGCCAAGATCATGACCGCCGAACAGGGCAAGCCGCTGGCCGAGGCCCGCGGTGAAGTGGCCTACGGCGCCTCGTTCATCGAGTGGTTCGCCGAGGAAGGCAAGCGCATCTACGGCGACGTCATCCCGAGCCACGGCGCCGACAAGCGCATCCTGGTCCTGAAGCAGCCCATCGGCGTGGTCGCCGCCATCACGCCGTGGAACTTCCCCAACGCCATGATCACCCGCAAGTGCGCCCCCGCCCTGGCGGCCGGCTGCACCGTTGTGATCAAGCCGGGCGAGGACACCCCGCTGTCCGCCCTCGCCCTGGCCGAACTGGCCGAGCGGGCGGGCATTCCGGCCGGCGTCTTCAACATCGTCACCACCGCCAACGCCAAGGAAGTGGGGGGCGAGCTGACCGCCAACCCCACCGTGCGCAAGCTGTCCTTCACCGGCTCGACCCAGATCGGCAAGCTGCTGATGCAGCAGTGCGCCGAGACCGTGAAGAAGGTCAGCCTGGAACTGGGCGGCAACGCGCCGTTCATCGTGTTCGACGATGCCGACCTGGACGCCGCCGTCGCCGGCGCCATGATGTCCAAGTACCGCAACGCCGGTCAGACCTGCGTCTGCGCCAACCGCATCCTGGTGCAGTCGAGCGTCTACGACGCCTTCGCCGCCAAGCTGGCCGAGGCCGTGCGCAAGATGAAGGTCGGCTCCGGCTTCGAGGAGGGTGTCACCACCGGCCCGCTCATCAACGAGAAGGGCATCGCCAAGGTCGAGCGCCTGGTGCAGGAAGCCGTTTCCAAGGGCGCCAAGGTCGAGATCGGCGGCAAGCGCCACGAGGCCGGCAGCAATTTCTACGAGCCGACCATCCTGACCAACGTGTCGAAGGACATGGAACTGTTCTCGGAAGAGATCTTCGGCCCGGTCGCGCCGCTGTTCAAGTTCGACACCGAGGAAGAGGCCATCCGCATGGCCAACGACACCCAGTACGGCCTCGCCGCCTACTTCTATGCCCGCGACATCGGCCGCATCTGGCGCGTGTCGGAGGCGCTGGAGTACGGCATCCTCGGCATCAACGAAGGCATCATCTCCACCGAGGTCGCCCCCTTCGGCGGCATCAAGGAGTCCGGCATCGGCCGCGAAGGCTCCAAGTACGGCATGGATGACTTCATCGAGATCAAGTACCTCTGCATGGGTGGCATCAAGTAAGCCGGGCAGTCCAGCAGAGTTCCCACACTACCGACGAAACGACAGACACCTAACGGGAGTCCCGTACCATGACTGCTAATCTGGAGCTGAACGCCCGGCGCGAGTCCGCCATTCCGCGCGGCGTCGCCACCATGCTGCCCGTCTTCACCCAGCGCGCCGAGAATGCCGAGATCTGGGACGTCGAAGGCAAGCGCTACATCGATTTCGCCGGCGGCATCGCGGTGCTCAACACCGGCCACATGCATCCGAAGGTGAAGGCGGCGGTCGCCGGCCAGCTCGACAAGTTCAGCCATACCTGCTTCCAGGTGACCCCCTACGAGGGCTACGTGCAGCTCGCCGAGAAGCTGAACGCCCTGGTGCCCGGCCCGACGCCGAAGAAGACCCTGTTCCTGACCACCGGCGCCGAGGCGGTGGAGAACGCGGTGAAGATCGCCCGCGCCTACACCAAGCGCTCCGCCATCATCGCCTTCTCGGGCGCCTTCCATGGCCGCACCATGATGGGCATGGCGTTGACGGGCAAGGTCGTTCCCTACAAGGCCGGCTTCGGCCCGATGCCGGCGGAAGTGTTCCACGCGCCGTTCCCCAACGCCTATCACGGCGTGTCGGTGGACGACTCGCTCAAGTACCTGGACACGCTGTTCAAGTCCGACGTCGATCCGGCCCGCGTCGCTGCCATGATCGTCGAGCCGGTGCAGGGCGAAGGCGGCTTCAACATCGCCCCGGCGGAGTGGCTTCAGGCCCTGCGCGCGCTGTGCGATGACCACGGCATCCTGCTCATCATCGACGAGATCCAGACCGGCTTCGCCCGCACCGGCAAGATGTTCTCCATCGAGCACGCCGGCATCGAGCCCGACATGATGACCATGGCCAAGTCGCTGGCCGGCGGCTTCCCGCTGTCCGCCGTGACCGGCAAGGCCGAGATCATGGACGGCGCCAACCCCGGCGGTCTCGGCGGCACCTACGCCGGCAGCCCGCTGGCCTGCGCCGCCGGTCTGGCGGTGCTGGAGGTGATCGAGGAAGAGGGCCTGATCGCCCGCGCCAACGCCATCGGCACCCTGATGACCGATCGCCTGAAGGCCATGGCGCAGAAGAACAGCCTGTCCTGCATCGGCGACATCCGCGGCCAGGGCGCCATGATCGCCATGGAACTGGTCACCGACCGCGACACCCGCGCCCCGGCCGCCGATCTGACCAAGGCGCTGGTCCAGGCGGTCGCCAAGAAGGGCCTGATCCTGCTGGCCTGCGGCACCCGTGGCAACGTCATCCGCTTCCTGGTGCCGCTGACCGCCTCCGACGCCGTCATCACCGAAGGTCTCGACATCATCGAGTCGACCCTGGAGGAACTCGCGGCCGCCGCCTGATCCCCTGGCAGCGATCGACGAACCCTGCACCCCCAGGGACTGGCGGCCCGGCTTTCCTCCCCGAGGCCGGGCCGCCGATCTTTCAGCCCTCCTTTTCCGCCACGCCAGCCCCTCCGAGGTCCGCCAATGACATCCAACAGCCTGCGCGACGCCGATATCGCTTACGCGCTGCACCCCTACACCAACGCCGTCGCCCACGAGCAGTCGGGCCCCATGGTCGCCGTGCGCGGCGAGGGGGTACGTGTCTTCGATGGTGCCGGCAAGGACTACATCGAGGGCATGGCCGGTCTGTGGTGTACCTCGCTCGGTTTCAGCGAGCCGCGTCTGGTGGAGGCCGCCAAGCGCCAGATGGAGGCGCTGCCGTTCTTCCACATGTTCAGCCACAAGGCGCATGAGCCGGGTATCCGCCTGTCGGAAACCCTGGTGCAGATGGCGCCGGTGCCGATGTCGAAGGCCTTCTTCTGCAACAGCGGGTCGGAAGCCAACGACACCGCCGTGAAGATGATCTGGTACTACCACAATGCCATCGGCAAGCCGGAAAAGAAGAAGATCATCGCCCGCCTGCGCGGCTACCACGGCGTCACCGTCGCCGCCGCCAGCCTGACCGGGCTGCCGCTGAACCACCGCAGCTTCGATCTGCCCATCGACCGCATCCTGCACACCTCCTGCCCGCACCATTACCGCTATGGCGAGGCCGGCGAGACCGAGGAAGCCTTCGCCGACCGCATGGCCGCCGACCTGGAGGCGCTGATCGAGCGTGAGGGCGCCGACACCATCGCTGCCTTCTTCGCCGAGCCGGTGATGGGCGCCGGCGGCGTCATCGTGCCGCCGAAGACCTACTTCGAGAAAATCCAGGCGGTGCTGAAGAAGCACGACATCCTGTTCGTCGCCGACGAAGTGATCTGCGGCTTCGGCCGCACCGGCAACATGTTCGGGTCCGAGACCTTCGGCCTCCAGCCGGACATCATGACCATGGCCAAGGCACTGTCGTCGGCTTACCTGCCGATCTCGGCGGTGCTCATCAACGAAAAGGTCTATCAGGGCATCCGTGGCGAAACCGGCAAGATCGGCTCGTTCGGCCATGGGTATACCTACAGCGCCCATCCGGTGGCCGCCGCCGTCGCCAACGAGACGCTGAAGATCTACGCCGAGCGCGACATCATCGGCCATGTCCGGGCGGTGGCGCCGCGCATGCAGGCTCGCCTCCAGGCCCTGGCCGACCACCCGCTGGTGGGCGAGGCGCGCGGCGTCGGCCTGATCGGCGCGGTGGAACTGGTGGCCGACAAGGCCACCAAGGCCAACTTCGATGCCACCCAGGCGGTGGCGCCGCGGGTGGTCAACCAGGCGCAGTCCAACGGCGTCATCCTGCGTGCCATGGCCGGCGACATCATCGCCTTCTCGCCGCCGCTGATCATCACCGAGGCCGAGATCGACGAGATGTTCGACCGCTTCGAGCGGGCGCTGAACGCCATCACCCACGAGATCGGCGCCCCGGCCTGAGCCGCGACACCTGTCACATACACAGCAAAGCCCCGCCGGCGCACTCCGGCGGGGCTTTCTGCCGTTTAGGGCGGATTTCGATCAATCCGGTTCATATCCGCATGATTTGAAGTGGCTGGCGCATTCTGCGGGCTGGAACAGCTCGACGAGTTGCCTGATGAGGCTCCATAGGCCGGATACGGTCCTCTCGGCCTCCCTTCGCAGCAGGGCTTTGAGCTTGGCGAAGGCCTTTTCGATGGGGTTGAAGCCTTAGCTGTAGGGCGGGAGGAACAGCACCGTCGCCCCGACGGCCTCGATCACCTCGCGAACCATGGGGCGTTTGTGACTGGACAGAGTGTCCATGATGACGACGTCGCCCCGGCGCAGTTCCGGCACCAAGACTTGGCGCACATCGGCCTCGAACCATTCTCCGTTGATCGGCCCGTCGAGAACCATGGGCGCCACCATGCCGGTCATCCGCAAACCGGCGACCAGGGTGGTGGTCTTGCGATGGCCGTGCGGAAACCCCATCCGCAGCCGCTCGCCCCTGGGGCAACGCCCGTGCGTGCGGGCCATGTTGGTTGCCGTCCAGGTCTCGT
>JAEWWF010000372.1 GCA_023396465.1 Pseudomonadota bacterium | reverse complement strand
TTCAACCGCCTCAAGCAGTTCCGCCGCATCGCCACCCGCTACGACAAAACTGCCAAATCCTTTCTCGGGTTCCTGCATCTGGCCGCCGCCAAGCTCTGGCTACCGGCCTTTGTCAACAGAGCCTAGTCTTTCGTGGAGCGGGTTCTTGTGGGTATTGGCGGCAGCGGCCGCAGGTCGGCCGGCCCATCGGGCGCGGCCGGGGTGAGCGCGGTGCGCTTCCACAAGGCCAGCAGCGGGTCGTCCGCCTCGCCGGTGGCCACCAAGTCCAGATCGTAGGCGGTGCGCGCCATGACACTGCGGGCCGCCTCGAAGGCGTCTTCCGGGCGCCGCAGGCGGATGCACTCCATCAGCAGGCGGTGGCGTTCCAGGCTGTCCTGGAGTTCCTCCGCGGTCTCATTGGAAGTGCGCACCACCAGCGTCAGCGACGGCCGCAGGATGTGGGCCAGCTGCGACCACACCAGATTGCGGGTGGCGCGATAGATGGCGGTGTGGAACTCGACATCGTAGTCGGTGAACGTCAGCCCGGCCTCGTCGGCGATGCCGGTGCCGCCGTAGGTCCGCAGGGTGCGTTCCATGCCGTTGAAGGCCTCCTCCATCGCCAGCAGGTCGCGGGCGGTGGCCTTGCGGGCGGCGACGGCGGAGATATAGGGCTCGGTGGCGTGGCGAAACTCGAAGATCTCGGCCACGAAAGCTGGGTTGGGCGCCGCGTATTGGGCCATCCAGCGGGTCAGCAGCGGGTCGAGGGTCTTCCACTCGCTGACCTCTTCCACCACCGAGCCGTGGCCGGAGATTCGGCGGATGATGCCAAGCGCGGCGAGAATTTGCAGGCCCGAGCGCACCGACGGGCGGCTCATGCCGAAGCTCTCGCACAACTCGGTTTCCTTGGGCAGCAGATCGCCGGGTTTGTAGCGGCCGGCGAACAGGTCGGCGGCCAGGCGTTCGGCCACCTGGGTGCCGAGGTCGCGGGCTGCACTGGGGGAGGAGAGGGGCGCGGGCATCGCTTCCGCCTTTCAAGATCTGATGAACTTTTATACACTATGTCAGACATACGGGACAGTGAAGTCTTACATTGCAATGCAAAAGTCAGTCTTTCAGTGCAGCAAAGGCAAATGCAGTGAGCCCGGTCGTGGAGGAGGCGGACATGACGGCACCCATCATCGCCCTGGGCGAGCCCTTGATGGAACTGAACCAGACCCGCGGCGACGGCGGCGGTTACCTGCCGGGCTTTGGCGGCGACACCTCCAACGCGGTGGTGGCCGCGGCGCGGCAAGGGGCCCCGACGGCCTACATCAGCGCCGTCGGCTGCGATGCCTTCGGCGACAGTCTGCTGGCCATGTGGCGGGAGGAAGGGGTGAATGTCACCCATGTCCGCCGTGATCCGGGGGCGCCGACGGGGCTCTATCTGGTGTCGCGTGGCGCCGACGGGCACCGGTTTTCCTATTACCGGGCCGGGTCCGCCGCCAGCCGGATGACCGCCGCCGACCTGCCGCTGGAGGCGATCCGGGGCGCCGGCATCTTCCATGTCTCGGCCATCAGCCAGGCCATTTCCACCACCGCCTGCGACGCGGTGTTCGCCGCCATCGAGGCGGCGCGGGCGGCGGGCGTGCCGGTGTCCTACGACACCAATCTGCGATTGGCGCTGTGGCCGCTGGCGCGGGCGCGGGCGGTGATCGAAGGCACGGCGGCGCTGGCCGACATCGTGCTGCCGGGGCTGGACGATGCCCGCCAGCTCACCGGCCTGATGGCCCCGGAAGCCATCTGCGATCACTATTTGACGCGAGGCGCCCGCGTGGTGGCGCTGACCCTTGGCGCCGACGGGGTGCTGGTGGCGACGCCGGAGGAAAGCCGCCGGCTGCCGGGGCTGACCGTCGCCTGTGTCGACGCCACCGGGGCCGGCGATGCCTTCGACGGTGCCTTTCTCGCCCGCCTGTTGGCCGGCGACGATCCCTTCACCGCCGCCGCCTATGCCAATGCCGCCGCCGCCCTGTCCACCACCGGCTATGGCGCCGTCGCGCCCATTCCGCGCCCGGCGGCGGTGTGGGCGATGCTTGGCGGGCGGTGAGCGTCGTTGCGGATGGAGGGTATGCCTTACATGGCGCCGTCGTAGCGGCGGGGCACCACCGCCCGTTCCACCTGGGTGATCATGGTGTTGAAGTCGAACACCGGCCGCCCCGTGCAGTCGTGGACCGCCCGGGCATAAGGCGGCAGGTCGGAGCACTCCAGCAGGATGGCTCCGATGTCGGGACGGTGACGCACCATCTCGGTGGCGACCTCACGGATTTCGCGCTCGATGGCGGCGCTGTCGAGGGTGCCTTTCTCTTCCAGGATCGCCTCCCGGAATTCCGTCTGTTCCTCCATCCCGGCGATCACCAGATCAACCTCCGGTCCGATTCCGCAGGCGGCGAAGTGCTCCGGCTTAAGGCGGGTGGCATTGGCGGTGATGACGCCCACCGGTCGGCCGGTGATGCGGTGGATGAAGGGGATTTGCAGCAAGGGTGACAGGAAGGCGGGGATGTCCAGTGCGGCCGCCACCTCGCTCTGAAAGATCGCCATGAAGCCGCAGGCGCCGGTCACTGCCTTGACGCCCCGGCTTTGGAGGTCGCGGGCGGCGTCGATGAACGGGGTCACCAGGGTGGGGTCGCACTGGTTGAGCAGCCGGTCTATGGATGCCCCCCGCACTTCCTGATAGCGCACCGGGAAGGGGTAGGTGGTGGCGTTGCCGACGTTGCCGGGAACGCAGGGGTAGGCGGCATCCAGGATCAGGATGCCGATGCTTTCGCCATACCAGGAGGCGGTCTTGCGGGAAACGGAATAGACGCTCATGACGGACCCTCGGCGGGCGCGAGGCGGCCGCCCCGCGCGGGGCGCGGGGGGAGCCTGGGCGGGCTGTGGAAAAGGGACGGGGCGGATCAGATCGCGAAGCGGCGCAGGATCCAGCGTTCCAGGACCGCGACCACCCGGGTCAGCGGGAAGGCGACGATGAAGTAGATGATGGCGATGGCGGTGAAGATCTCCACCGGTCGGCCGGTGCGGTTGGAGATGGACGAGCCGATGAACATCAGTTCCGCCATGCCGACCGCCGAGATCAGCGCGCTTTCCTTGAACAGCGCCACGGCATTGGAAAGCAGGATCGGCACCGACCGCAGGATGGTCTGCGGCAGCACCACATGAACCGACCGCGACCAGGTGGACAAGCCGAGGGCGTGGGAGGCGTCGTACTGTTCCCGCCCGATGGACTTGAGGCCGGAGCGGAAGCTCTCCGACATGATGGCGGCCGCGTAGAGCGACAGGCAGATCACCGCCGACACGAAGTTGGAGAACTCCACCCCGAGAACCAGCGGCAGGCAGTAAAAGACCCAGAACAGCTGGACCAGCACCGGGGTGCCGCGGAAGAACTCCACGTACAGGCCGACCGCCCAGCGGACCGGCGGAAAGCGCGATGTCCGCAACTGCGACAGGATGAACCCAAGCCCGATGCCGATCACGAAGCAGATCAGGGTCAGTTCCAGGGTGATCAGCAAGCCATGGGCGAAGGCGTCGGTGTAGCGCAGGGCGATGGAGAAATCGAGTTTCATGGCCCTGTTCCTATGTCCGGCTGCGGTCGAGGCGGCGTTCCATGTGCTGAACCACCATCGAGACCGGGAAAGAGATGGCGAAGTACATCAGCGCGACCACCGTATAGGTCTCGATCGGGCGATAGGATTCCGTGGACAGTTGCCGGCCGGTGTACATGAGGTCGGAAATGGCGACGATGGCGACCAGCGCCGACTGTTGGAAAATGGTGATGCCGTTGGTCATCAGCACCGGCAGGGCGGCGCGGAAGGCGTGGGGAAACACCACATGCCGGATGCGTTGCAGCGGCGACAGGCCAAGAGCGACGCCGGCATCCAGATGTTCCTTCGGCACCGACTGGATCGCCGCCCGATAGGCTTCGGCGTTGAAGCAGGCGAGATTGACGCCCAGGGCCAGCACGCCCATGACGATCGGGTCCAGAAAAATCCCGAAGAGGATGGGCACGCAATAGAAGAACCACAGCACCTGGATCAGTACCGGGGTGCAGCGGAAAATCTCGATCAGGAAGACGAAGGGAAGGCGCAGCAGCGGATTGCGGCTGACCACCAGCAGGGCGATGGCGAAGCCGAAGGTCAGGCCGATGGCATTCGCCGCCGCCGTCAGTTCCAGCGTCACCCACAGCCCGTCCAGCAGTTTGCCAAAGCCTTGCTGAACGTAGTGAAAGGAGAACTCGTAATTCATCCCGGCCTCACTGCCTGATGTGGAAGACGCGGTCGATGAATTCCCGTGTGCGCTCCTCGCGCGGGTTGCCGAGCACCTGTTCCGGCGGCCCGTCCTCGACGACCACGCCGCCGGCGCAGAAAATGACCCGGCTGGCGATGTTGCGGGCGAACCACATGTCGTGGGTGACCATCATCATCGGCAGCTTTTGCGCCGCCAGTTCCATGATGAGCTGTTCCACCTCGGCCACCAGTTCCGGGTCGAGGGCCGAGGTCACCTCGTCGAACAGCATCAGGCGCGGGTCGAGCATGAGGGCGCGGGCGATGGCGACGCGCTGCTTCTGTCCGCCGGAGAGCTGCGACGGCCAGGCATGGGCCTTCTGTTCCAGGCCGAGGCGTTTCAGCAGGGCGAGGGCCTTTTCCTGGGCCTCCGCCTTCGACATGCCCCGCGTCTTCATCGGGGCTAGGGTCAGGTTGCTGAGGATGTTGAGGTGCGGGAACAGCGTATAATGCTGGAACACCATGCCGATCTGCTTGCGCGCGGCGAAATTGATGGTGGTCGGGTTCCTGCCTTCCCCCGCGGTGATGTAGCGTTCACCGCCAAAGAAGATTTCACCGCCGGAAATCTGTTCCAGGCCCATCATGATGCGCAGCAGCGTTGACTTGCCGCCACCGGATGGGCCGATCACCACCACACGGTCGCCGGGCTGCATGTCGAGGTTGATGCCGTTGAGCACCTTCACCGGGCCGTAGGCCTTGCGCAGATTGGTGATCCGCACAAGCGGGCTTCCGGCCCTGTTGTCCTGAGGGTCAGTCATGACGGGCGAAACTTTCGGAAAAGACAGGGGAGGCGAAGCAGGGCGGCCGAAGCCGCCCTGGCCGTTACTTCGTTTCGGCGATGACTTCGGCGAAAGCCTTGTCGACGAGGACGTCGATGTGACCGATGTCCTGCTTTTCCGTGATGAAGATGTCCAGCGCCTGAAGGTCGGTCAGCGACATGGACTTATGAACGCCGAACCCCATACCCTGCTTGGAGATGGCGGGCTGCGGCGCGAAGTCCATCGCCCAATCCTGGTTGGCGGCGATGAACAGGCGGTTGGAGTCGTTGGGATCCGCCAGCAGATCCCCCCGGCGCGACATGAGCGCCAGGCGGGCCTCGTCGGAGGAGGGCAGGCGCAGGATCTGAGCATTCTTCGCCAGGGCGGAGATGGATTTGTCCATGGCCGTGCCGGACACGACGATGATGGTCACGCCCTCGACATCGATGTCGGCGAAGGACGTAACGTCCTTGGGGATCTTGGTGTTTTCCTTGTTGTAGGCAAGCGTGACCTCGTAAGGCACGGCCGCCTTGGAGAACGCCACGGCCAGGGCCCGCTGCGGCGTGTGGTTCAGGGCCAGGGAGAGATCCCACTTGCCCGCCTGCAAGCCGGCGACGATGTTGTCCCAGGTGGTGTCGACGAACTCGGCACGGACCTGAAGGACTTCGCTCGCGAACTCGCGGCAGAGGTCCGCAAAGAAGCCGGAGTACTCGCCGGAAACGGGGTCGCGCATCACGAACGGCGGGAAGACGGCGGCGCCACAGCGCAGCACGCCAGCTTTCTGGACCTTCGCCCAGCTGGCGGCGTCCTCATTGGCGGCGGCCGGCTGGGTGACGGCGGCGAGGCCGGCCGCGACGGCGATCGCGGTGATGGCGAGGCGCAGATAAGATTTCACAGTCATTGCTCTCTCCGAGAATGAAAAGTCCCTGTCAGGCAGTGTGCAATGGTTTGACGAGTAATCGTCGCCTTGCTTATTTTTATTCGTTCCAAGATATTCGGATCTTGGAGCCATGCCTTATTGGCCTTTTGTGGGGAGAAATTTTGCAATATCTGGAAATATCGACAATCGACAAATGATCCATATGTCATTCCGCGCCGGAATGATGCGGGCCGGTCCTGGTGTTCCGGGGCAGGGATGGATCGGGGCGCCGCGCGCTCGGCGAAAACAGAAAGCCCCCGCCGGCGGACCGGCGGGGGCTCTGCTGTCGGGTCGACTGGTCCGGCAGGCGGATCAGACGGCGACGGTATCGGCCACGTCGCGGAATTCCGCGATCTGGTCGAAGTTCATGTAGCGGTAGATGTCGCCGGCCTTCTGGTTGACGACGGTCACCTGCTCCATGTACTCGGCGACCGTCGGGATGCGGCCCAGCAGGGCGCAGACGGCGGCCAGTTCGGCCGATCCCAGGTAGACCTGGGTGTCGATGCCAAGACGGTTGGGGAAGTTGCGGGTGGAGGTCGACATGGCGGTCGATCCCTTGCGGATCTGCGCCTGGTTGCCCATGCACAGCGAGCAGCCCGGCGTTTCCATGCGGGCGCCGGTGCGGCCGAGAATGCTGTAATAGCCTTCCTCGGTCAGCACGGTGGCGTCCATCTTGGTCGGCGGGGCGATCCACAGACGGGTGGGGATGTCCGACTTGCCTTCCAGCACCTTGGCGGCGGCCCGGAAGTGGCCGATGTTGGTCATGCACGAGCCGATGAAGACTTCGTCGATGGTGTCGCCGGAAACCTCCGACAGCACCTTCACGTCGTCCGGGTCGTTCGGGCAGGCGACGATCGGTTCCTTGATGTCGGCCAGGTCGATCTCGATGACGGCGGCGTATTCGGCGTCGGCATCGGGGGCGAGCAGGCTCGGCTTGGCGATCCAGTCTTCCATCGCCTTGATGCGGCGTTCCAGGGTGCGCCGGTCTTCATAGCCGTTGGCGATCATCCACTTCATCAGCGTGATGTTCGACCGCATATACTCGATGATCGGCGCGTCGTTCAGGCGCACCGTGCAGGCGGCGGCGGAGCGCTCGGCCGAGGCGTCGGACAACTCGAACGCCTGTTCGACCTTCAGGTCGGGCAGGCCCTCGATCTCCAGGATGCGGCCGGAGAAGACGTTCTTCTTGCCCTTCTTCTCCACCGTCAGCAGGCCCTGGCGGATGGCGTAGAGCGGGATGGCGTTGACGAGGTCGCGCAGGGTGACGCCCGGCTGCATCTCGCCCTTGAAGCGCACCAGCACGCTTTCCGGCATGTCCAGCGGCATGACGCCGGTGGCGGCGGCGAAGGCGACGAGGCCGGAGCCGGCCGGGAAGGAAATGCCGATGGGGAAGCGGGTGTGCGAATCGCCGCCGGTGCCGACGGTGTCGGGCAGCAGCAGGCGGTTCAGCCACGAGTGGATGACGCCGTCACCCGGCCGCAGCGACACGCCGCCACGGGTGGAGATGAAGGCCGGCAGCTCGCGGTGGGTCTTGACGTCCACCAGCTTCGGATAGGCGGCGGTGTGGCAGAACGACTGCATCACCAGATCGGCCGAGAAGCCGAGGCAGGCCAGATCCTTCAGCTCGTCGCGGGTCATCGGGCCGGTGGTGTCCTGCGAGCCGACGGTGGTCATCTTCGGTTCGCAATAGGTGCCGGGGCGGATGCCCTTGCCTTCCGGCATGCCGCAGGCCCGGCCGACCATCTTCTGGGCCAGGGTGTAGCCCTTGCCCGAATCGGCCGGCGCCTTGGGCAGGCGGAACAGGGTGGAGGGCGCGAGGCCCAGCGCCTCGCGGGCGCGGGCGGTGAGGCCACGGCCGATGATCAGCGGAATGCGGCCGCCGGCCCGAACTTCGTCGAAGATCACGTCGGACTTGACGGTGAATTCGGCGATGACGGCGCCGTTCTTCAGGGCCTTGCCGTCATAGGGGCGCAGCTCGATCACGTCGCCCATGTCCATCTGGCTGACGTCCAGCTCGATCGGCAGGGCGCCGGCGTCTTCCATGGTGTTGTAGAAGATCGGGGCGATCTTGTTGCCCAGGCAGACACCACCGAAGCGCTTGTTCGGCACGAAGGGGATGTCTTCGCCGGTGAACCACAGCACCGAGTTGGTGGCCGACTTACGGGACGAGCCGGTGCCGACCACGTCACCGACATAGGCGACCAGGTTGCCCTTGGCCCGCAGGTCGGCCAGGAACGTCACCGGGCCGCGCACGCCGGGCTCTTCCGGCTCGATGCCGGGGCGCGGGTTCTTCAGCATGGCCAGCGCATGCAGCGGAATGTCCGGGCGGCTCCAGGCATCGGGGGCCGGCGACAGGTCGTCGGTGTTGGTCTCGCCGGTCACCTTGAAGACGGTGACGGTCAGGCTTTCGGGCACCGCCGGACGGGAGGTGAACCATTCCGCCTCGGCCCACGACTGCAATACCGCCTTGGCATTGGCGTTGCCGGCCTCGGCCAGTTCCTTGACGTCGTGGAAGTAGTCGAACACCAGCAGGGTCTTCTTCAGACCCTCGGCGGCGGTGGCGCCGCACTCGGCATCCTTCAGCAGCTGGATCAGCGGCACGATGTTGAAGCCGCCGAGCATGGTGCCCAGCAGTTCGGTCGCCTTGACGCGGGAGATGAGGGCGCACTTTTCCTCGCCGGCGGCGACGGCGGCCAGATAGGCGGCCTTCACCTTGGCGGCGTCGTCCACACCGGCGGGCACGCGGTGGGTGATCAGGTCGACAAGGGCCTGCTCCTCGCCAGCCGGCGGGGACTTCAGCAGGGCGACCAGCTCCTCCGTCTGCTGGGCGGAGAGCGGCAGGGGCGGAATGCCAAGCGCCGCGCGCTCGGCGACATGCTGGCGATAAGCTTCAAGCACGACCTGATCCTCTCGAAAAGGGTTACGGGAGAGTGACTCCAGTTTGCTGCCGCGGCGCACGGTTCCCCCGAGGACGAGGTCGGTGTGGCTGCCAGAACCTGAGATGCGTCCGCTGCGGTGGCTTTTCCGGCGGGAAGATAGCATGCCTCCACGAAAAGGGAAGAGCATCCACCCACCCGTTAGGGGAGGGCAGCGCGGGTAAAGTCAATGCCCATCACCTCAGCAGGGCCATGGCCGTGCCCCCTCCGGCCCGCCCGGTCGGGGGTTGTCGGGCGCGTGCGGTGGCCGGCGCCATGGCTGTTTCCCGACGTCGGTCCCGCATTTCCCCGGAGGTGGTCAACCTGCCGCTGCGGTCGGTGCGCTGCGTTGCAACCTGCCGGATCCCGTGCCACAGTCCGGCCGGACTGAGTCATACCACTTCTGGGGGATGTTGGGGTGGAGCACTTTATCGAGAACAATCTGTTCCGCAGCCGCTGGCTGCTGTTCCCGTTCTATCTCGGCTTGGTGTTGGGCATCGTCGCCCTGCTGGCCAAGTTCGCGCAGGAACTGTGGCATCTGCTGCCCCATATTTTCACCATGACGGAAGCGCAGGTGATCCTGCTGGTGCTGACGCTGGTGGACATCACGCTGCTGGCCAACCTGATGCTGATGGTCATTTTCGTCAGCTACGAAAACTTCGTGTCGCGTTTCATGTGCGACCATGACGACCGGCCGGGCTGGATGGACACCATGGACTTCAGCAGCCTGAAGCTGAAGCTGTTGGGGTCCATCGCCGCCATTTCGGCCATCCAGCTTCTGAAGGTGTTCATGGACGAGGACGGCCCGGACCCGGACCGGGTGCCATGGCTGATCGGCATTCACCTGACCATCGCGGTGTCCGGCATGGTGCTGGCCCTGATGGACAAATGGGCGCACGGCGCTCATGAGGCGCCGGCTGCGACGGGCAACGGCCACGCCAGCGACCAGCGTCAGGGGAGCAGCGGCCAACACTGAGCGGGCCGGGGAACCGGCACCGGGCGGAGTCGTGCCGGTTCCCGGCACCGGGCGGGGTGGTGGCGTCACACCATGCGCTGCCAGCCCACCGCCCACCGTTCCAGCAGCACCACGCCTTTCACCAGCCGGTCGCCGTCCAGCTTGGCGAGGCGTATGGATGATAGCGGCTTGCCGTCCTCCATCAAGTCGACGGCATCCTGCACCGATGCGGCATAGGTCACGCTGTCGTCGGCGATGCGGGACAGGATGTCCAGCAGCTTGTCGGCATCCTCCAATCCCTTCTTCAGGTCGTCGCTGCCCTTGGCCGTCTTTTTGGCGGTGCCGACATGGCCGTACATGACCGAGACGGCGCGCGACATCTTGTCGGCGGCCGGCACCAAAGTGTCGGCGATGCTTTTCAGCTTGCGCTTGGCGTCGTCGTTGGCGCCCTTGCCGAAGCCCGCCTTCAGCAGCGACTTGGCGAGCTTGCCGCCGCTGCCGCCGGGCAGCTTGCTGGTGAACTTATCCACTTCGTCGTCGCTCATGCCCTTGGCCAGCCGCTTGGCGAGGGTATCGCCACCGACCGGCAGCAGTCCCTTGATGGTACGACCCTGGCCGCGCTGCTTCTGGTTCTGGGCGGCGATGATCTCCGGCGCGTCGGGGGCGCTGCGGGCAATGCTCTTGGCGTGGACCGCCGATTGCTTGCAGGTGTTGGCGAGGGCGGCGGCGGCCTTGCGGAAGCCGGCCGGGTCGGCGGGAGCACCCTTCTTGCCCTTGCCGCCGGGGCCGTCGTCGTCGTCATCGTCGTCGTTGTCGCCGACCGTCGCGCCCTTCTTACGGCCCTTGGCTTTCTTGCCGCCGCTGTCTTCGTCGTCGTCGCCCTTGCCCTTTTTCTTCTTCTTGGAGCCGCCGCCGCGAATCTCGGCGATCAGTTCAAGGAAGTCCTCGTCGTCGAAGGCGACCGGGTGATCCTTGCGGAACTGCGCCAGATCCTTGAGCAGCAGGGCGACGGGGGCGCGGGCCTGCTTGGCTTCCGACGGCAGGATGGAGAGCATGGCGTTGGCGCGGCGTTCCAGCAGATCCGCCTGCTTGTGCAGGCCCTGGATGCGTTTTTTCCAGGTGCGCTCGGCATTGGCGAGGTGCTTTTCTACCTTGGCGGCATCGCTTTCGTCGGCATATGTCTCGGCGGTGAAAATCTTCCACTTGATGCCGCGCCAGAGGGTGTAAAGGTCGTCGATGGTATCGACCAGTTCTTCCTCGTCGTAGAACTCGCGATACTCGGCGAAGCCCTGCCAGAACTTCGGGTTCAGGGTGCGGGTCGGCTTGGGCGGAAGCGTCTTCATGGCAGGGCCTGTATCTTCCAATGGATTACGGCGAAGGATGCTCTAAAATTTCGATCGCTGCAATCATGGCCGGACCTTGCCATAGTGCAGTCCCAATCAGGGTCACGGAGGACGCATGCGCCTGAAGGAATTCGTCAGCGCCAACCCCTATATGGAGGGCGCCGGCTGGCGTCAGGAACTGGTGGGCGGTGAAGAGGTGGTCCTGCCGGCGCGGCCGGAGAATCTCCAACAGCGCAGCCTGTCTGTGTTCGGCGCACTGGTCGGCTGCGC
Source organism: Pseudomonadota bacterium (assembly GCA_023396465.1). Lineage (GTDB taxonomy): Bacteria > Pseudomonadota > Alphaproteobacteria > Rhodospirillales > Rhodospirillaceae > Caenispirillum. The sequence goes on along the minus strand of JAEWWF010000372.1, from coordinate 6,702 downwards.
CCGCCGCGCCGATGGCAAGCAGCGCATCGACAGTGGTTCGGGCATCGGAATCGAGACGCCGGACGGCGACCATTTCCGTATCGCCGACGTCATCATCCAACTCCCCGGCAAGATGGCGCGGCGCTTCGACCCGGTGCTGGTGGCGCTGGTGGTGTCCGATGTGGATGCGCTGGCCGCCGAGGATGCCGCCCGCCTCGATGTCTACCGCCGCCATAAGACGGTGAAGGAGGTGCTGTTGTTCTCCGCCGACCGCGCCGTCTGTGGTGTCCACCGTCGATTCGGCGGGGCATGGAGCGACGAGCGGGTAAGCGGTGGCGATGCCACGGTTCGACTCGGCAGCCTGGGGGTGTCCCTGCTGCTGCTGACCGCCTATCCCGACCTCGCGCCGGACTGATCGCCGCGGGCGACGGCATCGCGCAGCGACTCGATCTCTTCCAAGGCTTCGCGCAACGCCGCCGCCATGGCCGCCGCCCGCCGTTCGGCCGTTTCGGCACGGCGCTCGGCCGCTTCCGCCTGGGCGGTCAGGCGCCGGGTCTCGGCCACCAGCGAGGGGTCGTCGATGTCCTGCCGCAGGTGGTGCAGCCCGACGAACAGCACGTCCGCCAGGCTGGCGCGGGCGGGCAGCAGGCGTTCGAGGGCATGCAGGGCGGCGACGGCCTCCCCGCCGGGGGTGTTCAGCCGCGCCAGGATGGCGTGCAATCTGCGGTCGAGGGACATGCGCGGACGGTGGTCTCCGGGAGGGGCGACAGGGCGGGCGAATCGCCCGCTGGTGGAACATAGCCAAGCACAGTTGTAAACCAAGGGAGAGTGCGCCATCCTGGCGTGGGGATGACATCACCTTTTGGGGGAGCCATGCGAGGTCTGGGGCGCCTTGCGTTCACTGTCTGGCTATGCGCCGCCATCGTGCAGGTGCTGGCCCTCGCCACGTTCTTCGCTACGCTTGAGGACGTCAAGACGAGGTTGGCGGTGGAGCAACTGCGCACGCTGGTGAACCGGGTGGAAGGCCCTGCCGCCGCCCGCGCCGCCCTCGGCTATCCGCTGGAATACCAGGCCGACCTTCAGGCGCTGGTGGATTCCCTCGGCCTCGCGGTCAAGCGGTCGGCCGACATCTATATCGCCGATGCCCAGGGCATGGTGGTCTTCGCCAGCGAGCACGAACGCATCGGCGCCGCCATGCCGCCGGCCTGGATGCAGGCGGCCGGCGGCTCCGACGGCTGGGTGGCAGCGACGGCGACGGAGAACGTCTTTGGCGCCGGAGTGGTCAATGCCTTCGGCGAGAGGACCGGGACCATCGTCGCCCGCGCCTTGCGCCGCGATGTCATTGTCGACGTGATTTCCGCCATGCGCATGCCGGCCATCGTCGCCGGCCTGTCTCTGGCGTTGGCCGGGGTGCTGGCGGTGGTGGGAACGGCCCTGGCGACCCGCGCCGCCGCCCGCCGCTACGAGGCTTCCGCCGAGGGACTCGACCGGATGGCGGCGGCCATCTCCGCCGGCAAGGCCCCCGATGCCGAGGATCTGGCGGCGCTGCCCGGCGTGAACGACGTGCTGGCGCGGGTGGCGGCGGTGGAGGACGAGGCCCGGCGGCTCGACCGTCCGTTGCCCGATGCCGCCGCCGGTCCGGCCCCCTCGCAAACGGCCTATCGCGCCGGGAGAGCCGCATGAGCAGCAACAGCCGTCTTTTCGCCTTGCTGCTGATGGTCGCCACGGTGGCGACGCTGATTACCTGGGTGGCGACCGCCATGGCGGTGGTGCTGTCCACCGCCGGCCTTGGCCGCGATGCCGCCGTGCTGCGCATGGAACTGGTGGCCGGCGGCATCACCCGCGACATCGCCGAATACGCTGGCGCCGGCATCGGTCTGGCCGAGGCGGTGGGGGTGTCGGACTACCTGCGCGGGGAACTGACCGACGATCCCGCCGTCGCCGCCGCGGTGGTGGAAACCCTCGACGGACGGCCCATCGGCCGGTTCGTGCGGCCGGGCCGCGACGACTTGGCGACCGCTCCCCTCGACCTCCCCCAACTGGAGCGTGCCGGCCTCGCCGCCGCCGCCTTCCCGGTGCTGGTGGAGGGGGTGGCCATCGGCCGCGTCCTCCTCGCCATGGACGAGGATGCCTTGCCGGCCGGGCTCGATGGCGCCATGCCGCACTTCTTCGTGGCGTTGGTGACGGCGCTGCTGTTCGGCGGCCATATCATCCTGACCGCCTTCCGTGAGTTGGTGGAGCGGCCGCAACAGACGGTGCTGGCGGTGCAGCAGCGGGTGGCGCAGCGGCAGTTCGACGCTTCCGCCGGCGTGGTCGCCGAAGGCCCGGTGGCGCCGGTGGCGGAGGCGGTGACGCGCGTGCTGGTGGCGGTCAACGACCGGGTGGCGCGGGCGCGCGCCTATGTTCAGGAATTACGCGATTTCAGCTTCAACCGCGATGCGGCGGCGGCGGCGGGCACCCTGGACGAGCGTCTGGGCCGCAGCGGCACCTTCGCCCCCGACGGTATGGTGGTGCTGCGCCTCGACCATGCCGCCCTGGTGCTCGGGCCGGCGCTGTTCCGGGCGGCGCTGGTGATCGCGCTGGGCATCTGGCTGGCGGTTCGGGGCGGCCTGCCGGTGCCGCTGTCGGTGGCGGCGGCGCTGCTGGGAGCCGCCATTGGCGGGCTCGCCCGCATGGTGCCGCGCATGCCGCGACCGCTGTTCCTGGCCGGGCTGGCGGCGGCGGCGCTGGTGGTGCTGCCGGCCTTTCCCGAGGCATGGCTCGGTCTGCCACTGCTGGCATTGGCCTCGGCGGCGGCTTTCGCCACCGTCGCGACCATCGCCTGTAGTCATCCCGCCGTGCGGGCCGGGGCGGTGCTGCATGCCGCCTTGGGGCTTGCCGCCGGGGCTGGTCTCATCCACCTGGAATACATCTCGGGCGCCACCTGGGTGACCAGTGGCGTTGCCGTGCTGGCGTTGTTCGCGCTGGCGGTGCTCGGCACCCGCCACGCCGCCACCGCCGGCCCGCCGCCGCGTCCCGAGCCCGCCGCCGGCCGATTGTCCCTGCCGCTGCTGCCGATCCTGTTCTGGGCCGGTGCCGCCCTGTGGCTGGCGGCCGGATCGGGCGCCGTCGGGACGTATGAGGCGTGGGCCGCGACCATCGCCGTCGCTGTCGGCAGTGGCTTGATGCTGGTGGTGCTCTACCGGTGGCGGTCGCGGCTGGTGGCCGATGTGGCGCTGCCGCTGGCCCTGTTCGGCGCGGTGGTGGCCTTGCCGCTGGGCGAGAGCGTCGGCGCGCTCATGTTGGGCGGATTGGCGGTTGGTCTTGGGGCTCCCGCGGCGGCCGGACTGCAAGCCCTGCATGGTGGCCAGCGCGGGGTGCCGTGGACGGCCACCGCCGTCACTCTCGGTGCGGTGCTGGGCGGACTGGCGGGGACCGCCGGGGCCGGAGTGCTGCTGGCCGGCTGCGCCACGGCGGCCGCCGCCGCGGTGGTGCTGACCGCCGCCGGCCGTCTGCGCGGGAGCGCGGCGCCATGACCATCGCCCGCCGGGTCGTTCTGCTCTGTGCCCTCGCCATCACTTTGCTCGCCTGTGTCGCCGCCGCCGTCACCGCTGTCCGGCGCGGCGTCGAGTCCTCCTTGCAGGAAGACAGCGAGCGTCTCGCCCTGCAACGGGTTTGGGAGGCGGCGGTCAGCGAGACCGCCGACACTACCCGCAACCGCGTCCGCGCCGCCCTGTCCGGCAGTGAGATGGTGGACGCCATGGCGGCGCTGGACGGCCTCGCCGATCTTGGTCTGCGCGAGGTGACGGTCTACGACACCTTCGGCGAGCTGGCGCTGGTATGGCCGCCGGGGGCGCCCCCCACCCGCATCGACCAACGCCGGGTCAGCCAACTGATCTCTGGGCGTCACGGTTTCCACGTCATCACTCCCACCCCGGCTGGTCTGGGGGTGATGGTGGCGGGCGCGGGGGTGGAGGATTCGGCGGCTCCCGGTTTCGTCGCCGTGCTGCCGCTCAATGAGGTGCTGGCGCAGGTGGTGCGCAGCTGGGGCGTCGCCGGGTTCATCGTCGACACCACCGGGCAGCCGCTGCTGAGCGAGGGCGGCGTCGACTGGGCGGAGGTGGCCGAAGGCTATGCCGCTCGCGCCAACGCCATTTTCGAGGTGGTTCACGCCCAGCAGGCGGTGCAGGGTGTCGCCATCCCGCTGCGCCAGCCCGGCGGCCAGCCGCTGGCCAACGTGGTGGTGCTGCGCGACCGGACCCTGCTGGTGCGCTGGCTGGATGTCATGGATGGCCTGTCGCTGACGCTCATCCTGGCGGTCTGCGTCGCCCTGGTGGTGGTCATCCGCTGGTTCGTGGTGCGCACGCTTGGTCCGCTGGCACCGGCGGTGGCGGCGCTGTCGCAGCTGTCGCGCGGCAGCACCAGCGTCGAGGTGCCGGGCGACGAGCGGGCCGATGAAATGGGCGAGATGGCGCGCTCCATCAAGGTCTTCCGTGACCGGGTGCGGCGTTTGCGCGATGGCGAGGAACAGCGTCTGCGGCAATGGACGCGGCAGCAGGATTTCATCCGCGCCCAGTTGCAGCAGATGGCCAATACCCTGTCGCCCGAGGGGCGCGACTCGCTGCTCGCCGACCTTGCCCGCATCGAGCGCATGGCCGGCGGCGAAGGGCGTCCCGGCCAGGGGGGCGACCGGGCACTGGCGGCGGCGGTGGAGGTGATGGCGGAGCGGGTCGGCGATCAGCATCGCCGGCTGGAGGGGCTGGTCGCCGAACTGCGGGCGGCGCTGGAAACCAAGACCGAGCTGTTCCAGCTCCAGCAGCAGGTGGAGGTCGCCCGCCGCATGCAGCAGTCCATGCTGCCGCGCGGCCTGCTGCCGCGCCCGACCATGGATGTGGCCGGCACGCTGGTGCCGGCGGCCGACTTCGACGGCGCCTTCTACGACTATTTCTGGCTGCCCGACGGTGGGCTGGCGGTGACGCTGGGGCAGCCGGCCGCCGGCGGGCTGGCGGGCGGCTTCCTGTCGGCGACGGCGCGGGCGTCGCTGCGGGCCCTGCTGAGCGCCGGCATGTCGCCGGGCCAGTGTCTGGAGCGCACCCGCCTGCTGCTGCGCGGGGAGCAGGATGGGGACGCCTACGCCGTCCTGGCGGCGGTGCTCGACCCGGTGGCCTCGGCGATCACCTGGGCCGGGCACGGGTTCGCCGCGCCCATGGCCGTGCGCCGGTTGGGCGACGCGGTGGACCTGCGGCGGCCCGGCGGCGAGACGGCGGAGGCTGCCGAGGCCGAGTTCGATCTCACCCGTGGCGCGTCGGTGGTGTTCCTGTCCTCCGGCTTGGTGCCGGCGCAGGGAACGGCCGCGCATGTCCGTGTCGATGCCGCCCTGCGGGCGGCGGACGATCCGTCGCCGGCCGGGCTGCTGGCGGCGCTGCGATCGGAGGGGCTGCTGACGACGGCGGCCGGGGCCAACCTGAGGGACAAGGCATGCGTGGTCGCGCGCTTCCTCGCTTGAGACCGCTGCTGGCGGGGCTCGTGCTGGCGATCGGCCTGCCGCTGCTGGCGGCGGCGGACGCGCGGGCCGCCGACTGTCGCCCGTTGGCCGCCCAGGCGGAAACGGAGTTCGGCGTGCCGCCGGGCATCCTGCAAGCCATCGCGCTGGTGGAATCGGGCATGGCCGGGCGGGCCTGGGCGTGGACCATCAACGCCAACGGCCGCCCCTTCTACCTGCGCACCCACGACGACGCGGTGGTGGTGGCGGAGGCGGCGACCCGTCACTTCGGGACGTCGGTGGCGGTTGGCTGCATGCAGGTCTACCTGCGCTGGCACGGCGACAACTTCATGGATCTCCGGGCCATGCTGGAGCCCGCCAACAACGTCCGCTACGCAGCCGCGTATCTGGTTGCGTTGCGCCGCGATCATGAGACGTGGGAGGCCGCCGTGCGCCACTATCACGCGTCCAACCGCGCCGCGCAGAGGGACTATCTGTGTCGGGTGCTGACCCAGCGGGCGGCGCTTGGCTATCAGCCGGTGACGCCGGCCATGCGCCAGCAATGCGCCGCCCACGCCGCCCTGGCGCGGACGACCGCAGCAAAGGAGGGCGAAGGATGACCGCCATGACACCCATCGCAGCCGCCGCCGTGCCGCGTCTCGCCGCATTTCTGCTGCTGGCCGCCGGTGCGGCCTTCGCGGCCGCCCCGGCCGCAGCCATGTGCCCCGGCGCCAGCTTTGCCTTCAGCGGTCCGTCGCTCAGCCTGCCGTCGGCCAGTCTGGCCTTGCCGGGACTGAACGCCTCGCTGCCGAGCCTGTCCATGAACGCGGCGCTGTCCATGTCCATGAATCTGCCGCAGGTGAGCTTGGCGGCGCCCAGTCTGGCGCTGCCGTCCCCCAGTCTGACGCTGCCGTCGCTGTCGCTGGCGGCTCCGGCCCTGTCGCTCAACGCACCCAGCGTCGCCTTGTCGGCCAACCTGCCCAGCCTGTCGATCCCGTGCATCGGGCTGTGCTGTGGCTGAGGGCATGCGGCGATGAAGTGGGTCTTGATCGTGTTCGGCGGTCTGGCCGTGCTGGGGGGCGTGGCGGCCGGAGCCTGGTTCCTCGGCCGCTCGGCCGCTGGCGGCGGGGAGGCGGCTCCGGCCGAGGCCTCCGCGCCCGCCACTGCCGGCGAACAGGGCGCCGTGGAGGCGGCCGCGGCGGCGGGTGTCGATGCGGTTGCCGAACCGGCACCGCCGCGTCGGGTGGAGGATGCCCTCAAGC
>JAEWWF010000307.1 GCA_023396465.1 Pseudomonadota bacterium | reverse complement strand
CCCTGACGCCGCCCGCGGCCATGACCCTGGCGGCACCGGCGGTGAGCCCGCCGGCGGCCCTGGGCGGCGGTGAGAACTCGGCCGCGATCGACCCTGGCGCGCGTGGCCCGGCCACCGCCGGCCGCGATGGCTGGGGGGTCCAGGTGGGCGCGTTCTCCCGCTTCGAGGCGGCCCAGATGAAGGCCGTGGAAGCAGCCGACCGCCTGAAGCGCAACATCCAGTCCGGCCACCCGAAGATCATCACCGTGCGCGACGAGGGCAGCACCATTTACCGCGCCCGGGTGATGGGCATGACCGAGCGCGACGCCCGCTCCGCCTGCGACAGCCTGAAGCGCGCCAGCATGGCCTGCATCGTCGTTCCGCCGGACGTCAACCTCGCCCTGGCGCGCGGCACCGCCTCGGCAACGGCGACGGACTGACAGACCACCGCCGCTGCCCTCCCCGGACCAGGCGGGGGCGCCTCGGCCTCAGGGCACGATCAAGCCGTGGCGCAGGGCCTTCAGCACCGCCATGACGCGGTTGGAGGCCCCCAGCTTGCGCATGGCGTTGGTGATGTGGAAGTTCACCGCGCTGTCGGAGATCGACAGGATGTCGCCGATGATCGGGTTGCTCTTGCCCCGCGCCGACCAGGTGAGCACCTCGCGTTCGCGTCCGGTCAGCGGCACCAGCGGCGGCACCTCGGCACCCGCCGCGCGCAGGGTTCCCTTCATCAGGTGAAACTGGGTGGCGAGGGCGGCCACCGTGCGGTTCACCGCCAGATCCTCCAGTCCCGAGTCGCGGCCAGCGGCGGAAATCAGGGCGGTGGAGCCGCTCGGCCCAAACAGCGGCACGGTGATGCCGTGGGCCATGCCCACCGCCCGGCTTTCCTCCCGCAACGCCCGCTGACGCGGCATCAGGTCCGGCATGTCCCAGGCCTCCTGCCACCCGAAGGGGCGCATGGAATGGCGGGCACGATGGATCATCGGGTCGATGGAGCTGTAGTCCGACCGGATGTAACGCGACACCCATTCGTCCGGCATGGTGTTGACCGACAACAGCGCCGAAGGATCACCGGTCTCCTGGAACCGGGTGACCTCGCAATAGACCACGAACTCGAAACCCAGACGGCCAAGAGCATCGACCAGATGCGCATCCAGTTGCTCCGGCGCCTGCGCGGCAGCCGTCGTCTCTATGAAGTCCGCGATGGACATGATCCCTTCCCCACCCCTTCTCACACACAACTTATCGCAAGCCAGCGGCATACGAAAGTCGAAAGTTGCCCCCTGTGATTCACCACAAATGATTGCACGGCGCCCCGGGATGTTTTCTTAGGTAACGAGCCCTATCCCCGATTGTGCGATTGACATAAGACTTGCCCGACCACCAAATCAATAGGTAGTATTGGCGCCAGTTAAATAACCCGTCATTGCGAGGACGATAGAATGCCCCTCCCCACCCATCTTCCTGCCACCGCCGCTCCTGCTGCGGCTCCTGACGAGGAGACTGTCCGCGAAGGCCATCCGCTCGACCGCCATGTCGGCCGCCGCGTGCGACTGCGCCGTACCCTGCTCGGTCTGACGCAGCAGGAACTGGGCGAGCAGATCGGCGTCACCTTCCAGCAGATTCAGAAGTACGAGCGCGGCACGAACCGCATCTCGGCCTCGCGACTGTGGGAAATCTCCCGCGTGCTCAAGGTGCCGGTCTCCTTCTTCTTCGAGGATTTCCGCGAGGATGAGGGTCAGCAGTCCAGTACCGATGAAAATGCCATCTCCACCGAGGAACTGCGTCTGCTGGTTGCCTTCAACCGGCTGAACAAGAAGCAGCAGAGCGCCATCCTCTCCTTCCTCGAAGGCAGCGGCTGAGGAGAACCGGCGCCGACCTGGGGGGAGGGGCGGCGCCGGAATAGACCTTCGGTCCGATGCATCCAAGGCCCGCCGGCTTGCCTTGATGGCGATGCCGGCGGGCCTTCTGCCGTCGGCGGAACGCACCTGCGCGACCGCAATCTGCGAACGGGCGACAAAGACGCATTTGCAGAATGCCAGCGCGACGACCGCCGGACAGTGGTCGGTCCCCGCCCGCCGGCCTCCAGCCTAGCTCCAGCCGCGCTGCCGTTCACGGCATGGTGCTTGCTTCCTTCTCCCCGCCCGCCTCCTCGCGCGAGACAGAAAGATGCCCTCCGCCATGCTCGACCACACCATCCGCTGGTTCTCCTGCCCGTTCCGGGCTCTGCTGCCGGCTGTCGTGGCCGTGGCCTTGCTGATGGCTGCGACCGAGACCCGCGCCGAGCCATCCGACACCACCCTGCCGCAGCCGCAAGGGCCGGTGATCCTGACCATCACCGGCGCCATCACCCGCACCAATGGCGATGGCGTGGCCCGCTTCGACCGCGCCATGCTGGAGGCCTTGCCCGGCCGCACTGCCGCCGTGACCACCCCCTGGCTGAGCGGCGTCACCACCTACGAAGGTCCGTTCGGGGCGGCCGTGCTGGAGGCCGTGGGGGCCACCGGCAGCACCCTTCAAATCCGCGCCCTGAATGATTACGTGGCCGAGATCCCCGCTGAGGATTTCCAGCGAGAAGGTCTCATCCTGGCCCTGCGCGAGAACGGCAAGATCATGTCGGTGCGGGAGCGTGGACCGGTCTTCCTCATTTATCCCTTCGACCTCGACCCGGCCCTGAACACCGAGACCTACTACAACCGGTCCGTCTGGCAGATTTCGACCATCGAGGTCGAATAAATGAAGGCCCCGCTGCGGCGCGCGCCGGGCCTGGTGGTGATCGCCGCCCTGGCCCTTGCCATGGCAGCGGCGGTGCTTGTCCTGCTGGTGTGGCGCCAGTCCGATCTACAGGCCGGCATTCGCGAGGACGCGGTGTGGGCCACCTACCAGCTCGACCGCGAGACCATGCGGCTGGCCTCGGAACTCGATCGCCTGCTGGCGGGGGTGGAGGACGCGACGCTCGACACCGTCAGCCTGCGGTTCGATATCCTGTTCAGCCGCGTGAGGCCCATCGAGGCAGGGCACTACCCCGAGTCCTTTGCCGCCTGCCTGCGCTGTCAGGAACTGGCGACACGGATCGCCAGCGACATCCGGGCCCTGGTGCCATGGTTCGATGCCGTGGCGGCCGGTGACGACCCCGCGACGGCCGACATTGCCGCCATGGCGAGGAAGGTCGAGGCGCTGTCTGCCCACACGGGCGAGTTGACGGTGCGCGCCAATGGCGAGCGTCAGGACACCCTGTCCGCCGACCGCACCAACACCCTGCGTCTCTATGCCGTGCTCGGGGCGGCCGTGGTGATCCTGGCGGCAGCGCTGGTGGCCAATATCGTCATCCTGTTCATTCAGGTTCAGGCCATCCGCCGGAGCGAGCTGTCTCTGCGCGCCGCCACCCGGCACGCCACCCGCGCGGCGGCGGAGGCCGATAAGGCCAACCGCGCCAAGTCCGACTTCCTGTCGTCCATGAGTCACGAGCTGCGCACGCCGCTCAACGCCATCCTTGGCTTCGCCCAGGTGCTGGAGAGCGACCACAAGGAACCGCCGACCACCCGCCAGCGGGCGGCCTTGCACCACATCATCAAGGCCGGCGAGCACCTGCTCAGCCTGGTCGGCGACGTGCTCGACCTGGCCAAGGTCGAGAGCGGCGGCATGGTCATGGTCCTGGAGGCGGTGGAGGTGCGGCCGCTGCTGACCGATGCGACGGCCTTCGCCCGCTCCATCCCCGCCGCCGCCTCCCTCCAGATCATTGATGCCACCGCCGGCATGCCGCTGCCACGGGTGACCGCCGATGCCACCCGCGCCCGCCAGGCCCTGCTCAACCTGCTGTCCAATGCCGTGAAGTACAACCGGCCCGGCGGCGTGGTGCGCATCAGCGCCGAACACGCCAAGAACCGGCTGCGGCTGTCGGTCACCGACACCGGCCCCGGCATCCCGCCCGAGGCCGCCGACCGCCTGTTTCAGCCCTTCGCCCGTCTGGGGCAGGAAAACGGAAGCATCGAAGGCACCGGCATCGGCCTCGCCATCACCCGCAAGCTGGTGGAGCAGATGGGCGGCGCCGTCGGCTATGTCAGCACTCACGGCGAGGGCAGCACCTTCTGGATCGACCTGCCGTTGGCGGCCGAGGCACCAGCACCCTCCCGCCCGTCGCGACCCTCCGCCGCGACCCCGGCCCCGGCGCCAGGGGCCGAGGGGCTGTCGGCCTGCGACAGGGATGGCCATGTGCTCTACGTCGAGGACAACCGCTCCAACGTCGCGCTGATGAAGGCGATCATAGAGGAAGTGGCCGGACTGCGCCTATCCAGCGCCGAGACGGCGGCGAACGGCATCGCCCTGGCCCTGAGCCTGCGGCCCGATCTCATCATCCTTGATATCAACCTGCCGGGCATGAGCGGCTTCGACGTCCTTGCCACCCTGCGGCAGGACCCGCGCACGGCGTCCATCCCCGTGGTCGCCCTGTCGGCGGACGCCTCGCCGCAGAGCATCGAACGGGGCCTTGATGCCGGCTTCGTCACCTACCTGACCAAACCGGTGCGCATCGGCGACGTGATTCGCATCCTGGCGACCGTAGGCCTCGGGCGGCTGGCCAAGGCATCGTGACGGGTCAGCTGGCGGCGGTGACGGTCGGTGCCAAGGGCTCGAAGATGGCGTAGATCTTGCGGCAGGCTTCCAGCGTCGTCCAGGTGCCGGTGAAGCCGGCGGGGATGACGAAGGCATCGCCGGGACCATAGGTGCGGCTGCCTCCGGCCGAGTCGGCCAGTTCCACCCGGCCCGCGAGGATGACGCACAGTTCGTTCTCGGTATAGGCGACGCGCAGGGTGCCGACGGCGCCTTCCCACAGCCCGCAGTGAAACTGACCGGTGGTGTCGCTGAAGACGTTCCACACCGCCTGATCACCGCCGCCGGACACCAGCTTCTCCGGCGCCGCCGTGAACCGCTCGGCCGGTACCGCGGCGGGATCGATGGGCCGCACGGCGGCGATGGTGACGGCGGCGTCGGGCATGGGGCGGCTCCTGCGAATGACGATCACGGCGGCCAGCCTAACCCGTCCGCCCACCGTGATGAAAGCCCCGCGCGAGGCCGCCCCGCTTGTCCGCAGTCAAGGCCGCACGGGCGGCGATGCGGTGTCCTGACTGCCTGTCGCGGTACGGAGGGTCGTCATGACCGACAAACAGCTCGCCATGCTTATCGTCGCGCCGATGATCGTCGGCATGGTGGTCCTGATGTGGCGCCAGGGGGCAGTCAGCCCCATCGTCGCCGGCATCGTCGCCAGTCTGACCACCCTCACCGCCATCTTCGTCGCCCTGACCTGACGGCGACCGCCGCAGCCGCTATAGTGGTTCCTGATCCGGTGAGGCAGGAACGACAGCGGGCACGGCGACATGACGGTGTGGATGAATGAGGCCGACGCGGCCGCCTTGGCGTGGTTCCTGGTGGTGTGGATCGGCTACACCGTCTATGCCGACCACGGCCCGGCGCGGACCCGCAGCATCAGCCACGCCATGAACGCCCGCCGCCGTGCCTGGATGATCGAGGCGACCCGCCGCGAGGCCCGCATCGTCGACACCCAGATCCTTGGCAATCTGCTGACCGGCATCGGCTTCTTCGCCTCCACCACCATCTTCGTCATCGGCGGTCTGATCGCCATGCTGGGGGTGGCGGAGGAAGGGGCGCGGGCGCTGGCCCGCCTGCCGGTGCAGGTCGATACCGACCCGGCGGCCTGGGAAGGCAAGGTGATCCTTCTTCTGGTGATTTTTATCTACGCCTTCTTCAAGTTCGCCTGGGCCTTTCGGCTGGCCAACTACTGCTCCATCACCGTCGGCAGCCTGCCCGCCCGCGCTGGCGGCGACCCCACCGCCGAAGCCCCCCTCACCGAGGCGGCGGCCGCCTTGAGCCGCATCTCCGGCCACCACTTCAACCGGGGACTAAGGGCGTATTTCTTCGCCCTGGCGGCACTGGGCTGGATGCTCGGCCCGGTCGCCTTTGCAGCCATGACGGCAGGTGTCCTGGCCGTTCTCTACCGGCGGGAGTTCCACTCCTCGGCTCTGGCGGCGGTGCGCGATCTTTGACCGCGCATCGTCCGCCAACCCGAGCCCCTGCTGCTCCGTTGGAGGGGGGGGAAACCCCAACACGGAGAGGAGACTCCCATGGCTCAGCAGATCTACGAGTTGCTCCAGAAAGACCACGACGCCGTCAAGAAGGCCCTGACCCGCATCCTGGAGACCACCAACGGCGCCGCCAAGACCCGCGAGGATCTCTTCCAGAAGGTGAAGCAGGAGTTGGAGGTCCACACCAAATTCGAGGAAGAGGTCTTCTATCCCACCTTCCGCGAGGACAAAGGCGACAAGGAAGCCCGCGAGGAAGTGAAGGACGCCCTGGACGAGCACAAGGACGCCAAGACGATGCTGGCAAAGCTCGAAAAGATGGACAAGACCTCCGACGAGTTCATCGAGACCATCCGCGAACTCCAGCAGGCGCTGGAACATCACATCTCCGACGAGGAAGACGAGATCTTCCCGCAGGCGCGCGAAACCGTCGATGACGATGCCGCCGTCGAAATGGCCGAGCGCTATCGCGAGATGAAAAAGCGCGCCCACTGACGCCGGCACGGCCATCGCATGCGGGGCGGCACCGACCCGGTGCCGCCCTTGGCGCGCCGCGCTGCGTCCGTTCCCCGATCCACGCCCACAGGAGCCTTTCCCATGGCCGAGGACACCCTTTTCCCGCCCCAGCGCCAGAGCCAGCCCGGCGACGAGCACCGCATGACCCCGGCACCGGAGCCGATGCGGCGTGACTACAAGGGCAGCGGCAAGCTGACCGGCAAGGTCGCCATCATCACCGGCGGCGACAGTGGCATAGGGCGCGCCGTCGCCGTCCATTACGCCCGCGAAGGCTGCGACAGCGCCATCGTCTATCTGGAGGAAGACAAGGACGCCGAGGACACCCGCCGGCTGGTGGAGGCCGAGGGCCGCCGCTGCCACCTGATCCGCGGCGACCTCGGCGACCCCGAATTCTGCCAGCGGGTGGTGGACGAAACGGTGCGCGAGCTGGAGCGGCTGGACATCCTGGTCAACAATGCGGCGGAACAGCATCAGGTCGACGACCTTCTGGAGATCACGCCGGAACTGTGGGACCGGGTGTTCCGCACCAACATCCACGCCTATTTCTATCTGACCCGCGCCGCCCTGCCCCACCTCCAGCCGGGCAGCAGCATCATCAACACCACCAGCGTGAACGCCTACAAGGGCAACCCGCAGCTGATCGCCTACAGCTCGACGAAGGGCGCCATCGTCGCCTTCACCCGCTCCCTCGCGCTCTCGCTGATCGACAAGGGCATCCGGGTGAATGGTGTGGCGCCGGGACCGATCTGGACACCGCTCATCCCCGCCACCTTCCCGGAAGACAAGGTGGCGAGCTTCGGCAGGCAGGCCCCCATGGGCCGCGCCGGCCAGCCCGACGAAGTGGCGCCGAGCTATGTCTTCCTGGCCAGCGACGATGGCAGCTATTTCACCGGTCAGGTGCTGCACCCCAACGGCGGCTATATCGTCAACGCCTGACGCACACCGCCCCCGCCAGCCATCGGGCCGGCGGGGGCGGCGGCATCATGCTCCTGTACCGGCTCAGGCCGAGGCCAGATCCTGCTTGCGCTTTTCGACCACCTGATCGGCGGTGCGGCCCTGCACCTCCTGCAATCGCTCGAACCGCCACGCGAAGGTGCCGACCCCCATGGTCACCGAGCGCAGCTCGACGATCAGATCGTGCATTTCCGCCTGCGGCACGCAGGCGGTCACGATGTCCCAGGTCTCCCACCCCGGACGGCGGTCGAAACCGAGAATCTGCCCGCGACGGCTGGACAGCGCCCGCTGCGCCTTGGAGGTGTACTCGCTCGGCACGCTGACCTCGACCATCAGCAGCGGCTCCAGCAGCAGCGGGTCACACTGCGGCATGCCGTCGCGCATGGCGATCTGCGCCGCCGTCTTGAAGGCCATCTCCGAGCTGTCGACGGTGTGATAGCTGCCATCGAACAATTCCACCGCCACGTCCACCACCGGGAAGCCGAGCGGGCCGCGCGCCAGATACTCGCGCACCCCCTGCTCCACCGCCGGAATGTACTGGCGCGGCACCACCCCGCCGGTGATGTGGTCGGTGAAGGCGAAGCCCTCGCCCCGGCTCAGCGGCTTGATGCGCACATGCACGTCGCCGAACTGACCATGACCGCCGGTCTGCCGCTTGTGGCGGCCCTGCACCTGGGCGCCCTTGCGGATGGTTTCCTTGTACGGCACCTGCGGCGGCGCGGTGGTGACGTCCACATGATACACCCGCGCCAGCTTGGCCACCGCCACCTGAAGATGGGTGTCCCCCTGCCCCCACAGCAGCATCTCGCCGGTATCGGCGTTCTGCTCGACCGACAGGCTGGGGTCTTCCTCGCACAGCTTCTGAAGGGCGCCGGACAGCTTCACATCGTCGCCCTGCTTGGCCGGGCGCAACGCGAGGGCAAACAACGGCGTCAGCGGCGCGAACCATTCGGCCTCGGCGGGCGGTTTCACCCCCACCACGGCGCCGGTCGGCACGTCCTCCAGCCGGCCGAGCGCCACCACCGTTCCGGCCACGGCCTGATCCGTCTTGCGGGTCTCGCCGCCGAACAGGGTGAACACGCCGGTCACCTTGCCGCCGCCACCGGCGGGGGTTTCGAGGGCCATGCCGTCCTTCACGACGCCGTTCCAGACGCGCGCGTAGGACAGTTTCCCGGCATGGGGGGCGTGAACGGTCTTGAACACCTGCGCCAGCGGCGCCTCGCCGGCAGCCTCCAGGTCGAGCCCGGCACGCAGGGCGGCGGCCTCGTGCCCCGGCACCTCGTGACGCAGCGCCTTCAGAAGACGGCGGACGCCCTCGCACTTGTCGGCGGAGCCGAAGAACACCGGCACGATCTTGTCATCTTCCAGATCCTTGGCGAGATCGGCGTAGACCTCTTCCTTCGGCGGCACCACCTCTTCCAGCAGTTCCTCCATCAGGTGGTCGTCAAAGTCGGCGAGGGTTTCCAGCATCTCCTGGCGGGCGGTCAGTTCGCCGTCGCCGGTCCCCGCCGGGATGCGGATGAGGTCGGACGGCTCGCCCGGCTTGTAACGATAGGCGCGTTCCGAGACCAGATCGACATAGCCGACGATCTCGTCGCCCTCCTTGATGGGCACCTCGCGCAGCACCAGCGGCCGCTGGGAATGAACCTGCAAGGCTTCCAGCGCGGCACGGACGTCGACGTTGTGGTGATCGACCTTGTTGATGAAGACGACGTGCGGAATGTGCCGGTCGTCGAGGAATTTCAGGATGGGCGCCACCATCACCGCCCGTTCGGGCTCGGGGTCGCAGACCACCACCGCCACGTCGGCCACCACGGCGGCGGCCAGGGCATCCTGAAGGAATTCGGTGGAGCCGGGGGCGTCGAGGAAGGTCCACGGTTCGTCCAGCCAGGCGCAGGAGGCGACGTTGACCTCGACGCTCATCTGGCGGTCGCGGGCTTCCGGCGAGGCATCGCCGATGGAGGATTTATCGCTTACCGTACCGCGGCGGTGCGTGGCGCCTGCCGCATGAAGAATGCTCTCAAGGAGCGTCGTCTTGCCGCCCATGTATGGCCCCACCAGGGCCGCCACGCGGGGCGTTGATGCCTTGCCGACCATGGACCGTCTCCTTCTCCCTCGTTGACCCAAGGGCTGTCCGGCGCTGTTGCGGCGCCGGCCGGGGCGACGGTGCGGGTGGCGCATCGGCTCCGGCGAGCCCCACACCCATGCTCCACCCGTGTCAGGGGCAGGCGCAACCGAAATCGATTTCGGCGGTTTTCGGTCCTTTTCTTGCTGCCATGCAACATCGGCATTGCTGCACCGCTCCATTGACCCGGCGACGGACCTGCCGTGATAGTGACCTTCGGAGACAGCGGCGGGAGCGACGACATGGCAGCGGTCAGCCGCCTGTGGCGGCACGGCGGCATCGAGGTGGTGCGGGTGCGGGCGCCGGGCGGCAGTCTCGCCTACGACCGCCATTTCCACGACGATTGGGTGATCGGCGTCAACCTGACCGGGCGCGAACACTTGTGGCTCGATCACCGTCACCATGACGTCGCCGCCGGCGCCATCACCGCCTATGCTCCTGGCGCCGTGCAGGCGGGGCGGTTCGAGGGGCCGGCGGCGGACTTCGTGTCGCTCTACGTCAGCCCCGACGCCTTCGCCGCCATCGCCGCCGAGGTCACCGGCCGCGACGGGGCCATGGTCGCTCTCGCCCAGCCGGTGATCGACGATACCACCGTGGCCACTGCCCTGGTGCGGCTGGCGGCGCCGAAAGCATTGGAGGAAGCCGGCGGGTCGCAAATGGAGGCGCTGGAGATGGCGCTCGGCGATCTGATCCGCCGCCACGCCGACCGCCCGCCCCTTGGCCCATGCCCGGCGGCGCCCGACCGGCTGGCGCGGGCGGCGGAATACCTGCGAGCAACCTTGGACCGGCCGGTGGACCTGGCGGAGCTGGCGGCGGTCTGCGGCCTCAGCCGCTATCATCTGGCCCGCAGCTTCCACGCCCGCCACGGCCTGCCGCCGCGCCTGTGGCACCAGCAGTTGCGGGTGGCGGCGGCGCGGCGGATGCTGGATGCTGGCACCCCCATCGCCGAGACGGCGGCGGCCCTGGGCTTCGCCGATCAGAGCCACCTGACCACCGCGTTCCGGCGGGTGATGGGCACCACGCCGGCGCGGTGGCGGAAGGGCGTCAGTCCCGCGTCGGGGACGTGAAATCAACCGCGATGCGGGTTTCCCGCAGCGGCCGCACGCGGCGGATGCTCTCTTCATACAGCGGGTGGGCCTTGTAGGCGGCCAGCGCCACCTCGTCGTCAAACTCGCCGTAGACCACCACGTCGATCTCGTCCGACCAGGCATCGTGCTTTTCGTTGAGCATGACCTCCAGCGTCCGGGCGTGGGGGATGTCGCGCAGGATGGACAGGCCCCGGTGGATGGTATGCAGGTCGTTCTTGTCCTTGGCGCTGAACAGTACGATGTGGCGGATCATGCTCTTTCTCGCGAAGTGATAAGTCGGGGCGCATCCTGCCCGCCACCGCAATCGGCTTCAAGACGCGGATGCGGCGCCGCAGCACATTGGCGCGACATCGTCATCCCGTGCCGGAGGCCCTGCCCGCCATGCTCACCTTGTTCATCGCCGCCTTCTGGATTGGCCTCGCCTTCAATGCCCCGCCGGGGGCGGTGGCGGCGGAGACCCTGCGGCGCGGCCTTGCCCATGGCTTCCGCCCGGCCTTCGCCGTGCAGGTGGGATCGCTGATCGGCGATGCCGCCTGGGCAATCATCGGCCTGACCGGGGCCGGCGTGCTGATGGAGGTGGCAGCGGCGCGCGGCCTGCTGGCGGCGGCCGGGGTGGCGCTGCTGGCCTGGCTCGGCCTTCAGGCCCTGCGCGACGCCGTGCGCGGCGACATGCCGGCAGCCACGGCCGAGGCGGCGGCGGGAGCCCCCGGCGGCGCCTTCGTGGCCGGCGCCCTGCTGTCGCTCACCAATCCCTTCGCCGTCGCCTATTGGATGGCGCTGGGCGGGGCGCTGGTGGCGCTCGGCATCGAACGGCCGGAGCCGACGCACTACGCCGTGTTCTTCGCCGGCTTCATGACGTCGTCGGTGCTGTGGTGCTTCATCGCCGCCGGGGTGACGGCGTGGTTCCGCCGTATTCTTACCCCGACCCTTTATCGCGCCGTCAACGCCGCCTGTGGTCTGGCGCTGGTGGCCATGGCCGGGACGCTCGGCGTGCAGGCGTGGAGTTGAACCCGCCCTAAGCCCTTACCGCGCGCCCTACCGCGTCTGCGCCGCCGCCACCTGGACGACCGCCATTGGCGGAGTGGCAAGGCCGGGAGCGAAGGGGTGAAACTCCGCCTCGTAGTAGCGGCGAACCTTCACCACGTAGGTCTGGGTTTCCTCGTAGGGCGGAATGCCGCCATGGCGCAGGACGGCGTTCTCGCCGGCGTTGTAGGCGGCCAGGGTGCGCGTGACATCGCCCTCGAACAGGGACAGCAGCCAGCGCAGATAGCGCGCCCCGCCACGGATGTTCTGGGCCGGATCAAAGGGGTCGCTGACGCCGAAGCGGGCGGCGGTCTCGGGAATCAGCTGCATCAGCCCCTGGGCATTGGCGGGACTGATCACATCGGGACGATAGGCCGACTCGACCGCCATCACCGCCAGCACCAGATTGGGGTCTAGCTCATACTCCGTCGCCACCTGCTCGACGATCTCGCGGTAGGCGGCGGGCGGGCTGAGCGGCAGCCGGCCGCCGCTGGCGGGCATCGGCGGCTGGGTGCCGGGACAGCGCGGCGCCCCCTCGGCCGTGATACCCGCGAGCCGCGCCAGCAGCTTCGGCGCCGTGCCATGACCGGCCTTGGCCGCGGCCTTCAGCCACGCCACCCCGCGTCCGTCGCTCTGATCCACGCCGCGTCCGTTGAGATGCATCCAGGCGATGGCGAACATTGCCTCGGCATGACCAGCGGCGGCGGCGCGGCAGTAATGTCCGAGCGCCCGGTCGTAATCGCGCCCCACCCCCTCGGCATGTTCGTATCGCAAACCCTCGCGGAAAGCCGCCTCGCCGGGAGTCGCCGCCGGCCCCGCCTGGGCCGCCGTCGTGGCGGCGTAGAATAGGAGGGGGGCGAGACTCATCCGAAGGGCGATCATCCGCATTGCGTGGCTGCTCCGGTGCGGTGAAGGGGCGGCGGCATCACAGCAAGCGGCGGGCCAGACAGCGCCAGAGCGCTCGGGCGGACGCGGCCGCCGCCCACCTGTAAACCCGACCGACACCCCGCCGTTTCGCACGCAAGCGAAACACTATCCACGAAGGGCGGCGGCGACCGGAGGCACTGCCCCCCTCTGCCCCCTCTGGGGGATGTCGGAGATCTTTACGAGAAAAACAGACGTGCATCTTACGCCTTCAGTGGTAAAATCTAGTTCTTTCAATACATAACCACACAATTTTAAGACCTTAGGCGAAGGAGCTGACCGTGAAGTTGGACGTTCCGACGCTGATCGTTACGCTGACCCTGACCACCTTCTCCTGCGGCATAGCCCTCGCAGCGGCCAGCCGTCTGCACCTGCCGGTGCGGGGGATCGGCCTGTGGTCGGGGGCACTGCTGCTTGGCAGCCTGGGGCTGGCGCTGATGCTCAGCCGCACCGTCGCCGGGCCGGTGGTCGGCATCGTGCTGGCCAATACCGTCATCATGGCTGGCCGGGTGCTGCTATGGCTGGGCGCCCGCCGGATGGCGGGGCGGCCGCTGCATCCCCTCCAGATGGTGGTGCCGGTGGCGCTTACCGCCATTGGCGTCGGCATGTTCATGGGTGACGACGGTCTGGCGGCACGGCTGGCGATCGTGTCGTTCATCACCACGGTCCTGCTGCTGCTGACCATGCGCGAGTTGATGCAACAGACCACCCCAGCGACGATCACCCGCTACGGTCTCACCCTCCTCTGCACCGCCCAGGCGCTGTTCTATGCCTATCGGGGTGTCATGGCGGTGATAGACCCGCCGCTGCACACCGCGCCTTTCCCCGAGGGCCTGATGGGCACCTTGACGATCCTCGTCAGCTTCGTCTGGGTGACCGTCGGCGCCCTTGGTCTGGTGGTGCTGACCAGCGAGGTGCTGCACGCGGAACTGAAACGGCAGGCAATGCGCGACCCGCTCACCGACGCCTTCAACCGCCGCGCCTTCACCGACCTCGCCGAGCGGGAACTGGCCAGTGCCCGCCGCGGCCGCAAGATGCCGGCCTTTCTGGTGCTCGACCTCGACCACTTCAAGCAGCTCAACGACCGCCACGGTCATGATGCCGGCGACCGGGTGCTGCAAGCCTTCGTGGAGACGACCTCCGCCTGTCTGCGCCGCCAGGACGTGCTGGCCCGCTTCGGTGGCGAGGAATTCGTACTCATGCTGCCCGACAGCACGGCCACCGAGGCCGAGGCGGCGGCCGAGCGCATCCGCGCGGCGGTGGCGGCCCTGACCATCACCAGCGACACCGGACAGCCTGTCACCGTCACCGTCAGCATCGGCGTCGTCCCACCGCCGCTAACCCCCGACGACGATCTCACCGGCATCCTACGCCGGGCCGATGCCGCCCTCTATCAGGCCAAGGCGGCCGGCCGCAACCGGACCATGGTCGCCGGGCCACAGCCGGACACTCTGGCCGTCGCCTGGGCAAGCCCCTAACAGCCGGACGGCGTCTTCTTCCGTTTCCAGGAAGAACGAGCCCCGGCAACCGGCCCCAAAGTGTTAAAGCGCCACGCCTTTGGGATGAGCTATAAAAGCCTTGCCGCTGTAGTCCCGCCGTTTGGCGATCCGTCCCGAAGGAGCTTCTGGTGGAGTTGGACGTTCCGACGCTGATCGTTACGCTGACCCTGACGACGCTGTCCGGCGGTATCGCCCTGGCGGCGGCGAGCCGTCTGCATCTGCCGGTGCGGGGCATCGGACTGTGGTCGGCGGCACTCCTCAGCGCCAGCCTGGGCCTCGCGCTGACGCTCACCCGCACCATCGCCGGACCGATCATCGGCATCGTCATCGGCAACGTCGCCATCATCGCCAGTTATGCCCTGCTCTGGCTGGGAGCCCGCCGCTTGGCCCGCCGGCCGCTGCATCCGGCGCAAATGGGGGTGCCGCTGGTCGTGGCCGCCCTTGGCCTGACGCTGTTCCTCGGCGAGGGGGGAATGGCGGCGCGGGTGGTGATCATGTCGGTCGTCACCCTTGTTCTGCTGGTGCTGACGGCCCGCGATCTTGTCCATGACCAGGCCCCCGCCACCAGGAGCCGCCACGTTCTGGCCGCCCTCTGCCTCATCCACGCGGGATTCTTCGCCATTCGCACCGTCACCGTCATGGTGGCGCCGCCGTCAGGCGGGAGCGTCTTCCCCGACGGAGTGATGGGCACGGCGACCTTCCTGTTCGGCTTCGCCTGGGGGATTCTTCTGGTCCTCGGACTGGTGGTGCTGACCAGTGAGGTGCTGCACGCGGAACTGAACCGGCAGGCCACCCGCGATCCGCTCACCGACGCCTACAACCGCCGGGCCTTCACCGATCTGGCGGAGCGGGAACTGGCGCGGGCGCGGCGGGGAAGGTCGGCGCCGGCCTTTCTGCTGCTCGACCTCGACCACTTCAAGCAGCTCAACGACCGCCACGGTCACGATGCCGGCGACCGGGTGCTGCAAGCCTTCGTGGAGACGGCCTCCGCCTGTCTGCGCCGCGAGGACGTGCTGGCCCGCTTCGGCGGCGAGGAATTCGTGCTCATGCTGCCCGACAGCACGGCCACCGAGGCCGAGGCGGCGGCCGAGCGCATCCGCGCGGCGGTGGCGGCCCTGACCATCACCAGCGACACCGGACAGCCTGTCAC
>JAEWWF010000299.1 GCA_023396465.1 Pseudomonadota bacterium | reverse complement strand
CCCTGGCGCTGGCGGCGGCGACCGCCGGTCTGCTGGGCTGGAGCCTGTCGGCCACGGCGCCGCCGTCGGGTTGGATCGTCACCCTCGGCGGTGGCGGCACGCTGGTCACTCTGACAGCGGCGCTTCTGGCCGCCACGCCGGCGGCGGTGGTGCCGGTGGCGGTGCTGGCCCTGGTGTTCCTGGCCGCCCCGACGGCGGCGCGTCTGCCGGCGGGAGCACCGTCGCTGGCGCCGCTGGCACGGGCGTTGTGGCTGGTGGCGGTGGCGGCGGTGCCTGCGGTGCTGGCCGGCTTCCTCGCCCAGGTGGCGGCCCGCGTGACGGCAGGTTGACGACATTGCGTGTCCCCGGCGGACGTACTACCCTTGATGACCGGGATCACGCCACCGGACCACCGGGCGGCGATCCGTCGTGCATCGTGAGGCTTTCTTGAACCGCCCGCTTATCGTTGCCATCGTCGGGGCCGTCGTCGTCCTCATCGCCCTCATCCTCACTCTGACGGTGGGACGGGACGACGAAGATCCCCCGCCGCCGGTCGCCGAGGCTCCTGCCCCGGCTCCGACCGCCCCGTCAGTCGCAGCCCCCACCCCCGAGCCGGAGACCGCCGGGCCGACGGCGAGCGACGGCAGCGGCGAGACGCAGGGTGGCATGGCGCCGAGCTTCGATGTCGTCCGTATCGACCGTCAGGGCAACGTGGTGATGGCGGGGCGGGCGGAACCGGATGCCGAGGTGACGATCCTCGACGGTGATCGGGATCTGGGGCAGGTGAAGGCCGATGCCCGTGGCGAGTGGGTGTTCCTGCCGGCGGAGCCGCTGGCGCCGGGTACCCGCGAACTGGCCTTGCGCAGCGTCGGCCGCGATGGCGAGGCCCGCATGGCGGAAGGGGCGGTGGTGCTGGTGGTGCCCGAGCCCGGGGCCGCCGCCGACACCCCGCCGCT
This sequence comes from Pseudomonadota bacterium, assembly GCA_023396465.1. Lineage (GTDB taxonomy): Bacteria > Pseudomonadota > Alphaproteobacteria > Rhodospirillales > Rhodospirillaceae > Caenispirillum. Next base: position 3,825 of record JAEWWF010000299.1, on the reverse strand, counting down.
GGCGGTGCAGACCATCCCCGGTGGTCCGAGCCGGGTGCTCCAGGCGCCGGCACCGGTCCTGGCCGATACCCGCGAGCCGGACGCGGCCGGAGACGCCGGCACGGAGGGGCCGACGGTCATCGACGTGGTGGATTACGATGCCGAGGGGCGTCTCAGCTTCGGCGGCCGCGCGGCGCCGGAAACGGTGGTGCAGGGCTATGTGGACAATGCTTTCGCCGGCCGCGCCACCGCCGACGATAGCGGCCGCTGGACCATCATCCCGACCGATCCGGTGATCCCCGGCGCCCATGTCCTGCGGGCCGACTCGCTGGGGGCGGACGGTGATGTGGTGGCGCGCGCCGAGATTCCCTTCCTGCGGCCGGAAAGCGTGCAAGTGCCGGACGGCGAACGGGCGGTGATCGTGCAGCCCGGCAACAGCCTGTGGCGCATCGCCCGCCGCACCCTCGGCAGCGGTGCCGATTACACGCTGATCTATGAAGCCAACCGCACGCAGATCCGTGACCCCGACCTGATCTATCCGGGGCAGGTGTTCCTTCTGCCCCTTGGCGACAACGGCTGATATCCAGGCGCGGCGGCGAGGGCCGTCGGCACCGCCTCCGGGCGTGATGTCAGGCACCGCCGGGGCGGGCGGCGGTCAGTTCCACCACCAGGGCGCCCAGGCCGGGGGTGGGCACCGTCACCCGCAGCGGCACCGGCACTTCGAGGCCGAAGGCGGCGCCCGGCGCCAGCAGGACATCGGCGGCCACCTCGCGCCGGGTGTTCTTCCATTTGCGGGAGCCGCCGCCAAGGGTTTCGTACCGCACGTCGGCCCGCCAGCCGGCGCCGTTGAACGCGGCGGCCTCCACCTTGGCGGCATCGAGAGCACCCACCGACAGGCGATAGAGGCGGCGTCCGTCATAGACCGTGATCGGCTGGCCGGCGCCGCCGTCGCGGGCAACGGCGGTCACCAGATGCAGCACCGCCGACAGGGGGTCGAGGCTGCCCTCGGTCAGGCGTGGCGGGATCGGGTCGCGCTCGTCGGCCTCCGGTGGCGGCTGCACCACCGCCCGTGGAGGAAGGGTGACGTCGGGTGCCCAGGTGAGGGCGGCGAGCCGTGCCTCTCCGCGCCAGGTGCTATCGGTGCGGAAAGCCTGCGGCGTGGCGGCCCCCTGGTCCAGCCGGCCGGTGGAGCCGGATTCGCTGGTGAAGGCGGTGAACGTGCCGAGCAGTCCGCCTGCGGTGATCGAGGATCGCAGCCGATAGGCGCCGTCGCCGCTGCCCTCCGGCAGGTCGAGGGCGACTTCTCCCTCCGCCACGTCGAAGCCGCCCAGTCGGACCTGATAGGTCAGCACGGCGTCGTAAGCGGCGGCCGGCAGCGGTGCCGACGCGGTGGCGAAGCCAAGCCAGGCCACGACGATGGCCGAGCGGGAACCAGACGGGCGCATGGGCTCTCCTCCTCCTGCGGCGGTGGTCGTTGCCCCTCCATATGGTTCCGGCGGCGGCCGCCGCCAAGCGTCAGGCGGCGCGGTAGCGGTGCAGCAGCGACAGGTAGGGGCCGACCCGCAGCAGGAAGGTCACCAGCGTCGCCATCAGGCGGTCGGCGGTCATCGGCGGGTCGAGCATCTCGCGGCTGCCGACCACGATACGGCGATCGCGGGTGATGTGGACGAGCGGCCCCAGATCCTCCCGCATGGCCTCGACGATGCGCTTCAGGTTGGCGAAGGTCTGCGGCGCGTCGGCGGCATAGGGCAGCGGCCCCATGTCGGCGGCGATGCGCACCCGCGCGCCCTCCGCATCATGGCGGTAGCGGGCCACGAAATCGGTGTCCCGCCAGCGGAAGCGGAAATGCTGGGTGGTGCGGTCCTGCTGGGCGACCATGGTGCCGTCGGCCGCCACGCTGACACGGCGGAGCCGCATGGGCAGCCCGGCCTGATCGATTCTCACCTTGGTCATGGGTTGATGTCGGCCCTTGTCTGGCGGCGTCTGGCGTCCACTCTACCACCGCTCGCGCTGGCTTCGCCACGGCATTGAAAAAACCGCCTTACGGGCGGTCCCGGCGCGGAGTAAGGTCGCAACGGCCAGCGGCCGCGCGCCGTTTTCTGTTTCCGAAGGGGAGGCCCTGTTCCCGTGACCACCGAGTTCAACGTTTCCTGGCGCCGCTACCTGCTGCCGCCGCTGCATCCCGAAGGTCCGATCTTCGTGGCGATCTTCGCCGTCATCGGACTGCTGCTGTGGTGGGCCTGGGCGCCGCTGGGCATCGTCGGCGCCCTGCTGACCGTGTGGTGCTTCTACTTCTTCCGCGACCCCGACCGCTCCACCCCCATCCGCGAGGGGCTGATCATCACCCCGGCCAGCGGCATCGTCAGCCTGATCAGCCATGTGACGCCGCCCCGGCAGTTGGACATGGGCGAGGAACCGCGCTGGCGCGTTTCGGTGTTCATGAGCGTGTTTGACTGCCATGTGAATCGCGTCCCAGCCGGTGGCACGGTGAAGAAAATCGTCTACGTGCCGGGCAAGTTCGTCAACGCCAGCCTGGACAAGGCCAGCGAGGACAACGAGCGCAATCTGGTGCGCCTGGAGATGACCGACGGCCGCGACATCGCTTTCGTGCAGATCGCCGGCCTGGTGGCCCGCCGCATCCGCTGCGACGCCCGCGAGGGCCAGAAGTTCCGCACCGGCGAACGCTACGGCCTGATCCGCTTCGGCAGCCGGCTGGACATCTACCTGCCGCCGGGCGTCGAGCCGCTGGTCACCCTCGGCCAGTCCTGCGTGTCGGGCGAAACGGTGATCGCCGATGCGCTGTCCGATGAAAAGCGCCGCGAAGGGGAGGCCCGCTGACCTCATGCTCGCTCCGAACCGTCGTCCCCGCCTGCGGGCGCTGCCGATCAACAAGATGATCCCCAACATGGTGACCCTGCTGGCGCTGGCCGCCGGGCTCACCTCCATCCGCTACGGCCTGCGCGGCGAGTTCGAGCGGGCGGTGGTGGCGATCATCCTGGCGGGCGTCCTTGATGGACTGGACGGGCGCATCGCCCGCATGCTGCGCGGGACGACCAAGTTCGGGGCGGAGCTGGACAGCCTGTCCGATTTCCTGTCGTTCGGCGTGGCGCCGGCCATGCTGCTGTACCTGTGGACCATGAACGATGCCGGCGGCGCCGGCTGGGCGCTGGTGCTGCTGTTCGCCACTTGTTCCGCCCTGCGTCTGGCACGCTTCAACACCATGTTGGGCGAGCCGGAGCCGCCGGCGTGGTCGCGGAACTACTTCGTCGGCGTGCCGGCTCCGGCGGCGGCCTTCCTGGCGCTGCTGCCGATGATGCTGAGTTTCCAGCTTGGCCCGGTGGTGTTCGCCCAGCCGGTGCTGGTGGCGGTGTTCATGGTTGGCGTCGGCCTGCTGATGGTCAGCCGCATCCCCACCTACAGCTTCAAGCGGGTGCAGATCCCGCGCCGCATGGCGCTGCCGCTGATGATCGTTGTCGGCCTGCTGGCGGCGTTCCTTGTCACCAACCCGTGGACCACGCTGTCGGTGGTGGGGCTGGTCTATCTCGCCACCCTGCCGCTGGCCTGGCGCAGCTATCACCGTCTGCGGGCCAAGAGCCGGCTGGCGGAGATAGAGGAACAGGACGAAACGCTGCCGCCGGACCCGGCCACCGCGGACGGCGCCGTCGCCGCCCATGCGGCCGCCGCCCCGGACGGCACCGAGACCGCGTCCTCCGACAGCGCCGACCGCCCGCCGCCCAGTCGCAGCTGAGGGGCGCCGCCGCTTCTGCGGCGAGAGCCAGGCCGCGAGGAGCGGCGGGAGCCAGGCCGCGAGGAGCGGCGAAAAGCCAATGCCGCGAGGAGCGGCGT
>JAEWWF010000269.1 GCA_023396465.1 Pseudomonadota bacterium | reverse complement strand
GGCAGCCTCCTCGGCCTCGCGCTTGCGGCGCTCCTCTTCCTCCGCCTTGCGGCGGGCGGCGTCCTCGGCGGCGCGGCGGGCTTCTTCTTCCTCGCGGCGCTTCTGGTCGATGATGGCGCCCTGGAGGGCGGCAAGACGGCGCTGGCGCTCCTCGTTGGCCAGATTGCCCGACGGCGGCGTCACGCCGCGCGTGTCGCGGCGTGGCGGCTCGACACGGCCAGACTTCGGCTGAAGCCGCACGCCACCGGGGGAGGCGGCGCGCTCGACCTGCGGCGCCTCGGCCGCGGGAGCCTCCGCACCCTGGGGCGCCTGACCCTCGGCGCCGGGCGCCACATGGCGCTTCTTGCGGCGCTCGACCTGCACCACCTTGGTGCGGCCGTGGGAGAAGCTCTGCTTCACCTGGTCGGTCTCGACCCGCTTCGGCAGTTCCAGCTTCCCTTTTCCGAGTGTCAGAGGGGCCTTCCGTTCGTTCTCGTTCGCCATAAGCTTCAATCAGTCTCCGGTTCCCGGATCCCGGCCGTTGCGCGGGATCTCGTGTGAAGGCACCGCAGCCGTGCGGAAGCCTCCGTCGAACGACCCGGCCGGGCCGGATCCTTCACAAATTCCTGGCGTCAATCCGGCTCCGCCGGACAGTCGCCCGTCTCATCCTTCCGTTAGCACGAAGACCGGCCTCCCCTGTATTCGGCAAGCCGCTCCGCCTGCTCCGTCAATCGCGCCGCCATGGACGCCTGGGCCCGGCCCTGTGCCGTCACCACCCCATGCACGACGATGTCCCGTCCCAGCGCGCCGCCCAGTTCGGCGGCGGTGAACAGGTCTATCACCGGCAGACCGGGGGCGAGCGCCCTGATCTTGCCGCGGCCGTCCTCGGCGCCGTCGCTGGCCTCCAGAAGAACGGCCGCACCCTGCCGCTGATCCTTCAGCAGGGCGCGCACCTTGTCGAAACCGGCGGTCACCGCCCCCGAACGCCGGGCCAAACCCAGCAGGCTCAGGAACTTGCGTCGCATCAGCAGGTCGATCCGGTCCGCCAAATCGGGCGGAACCTCCACCTTGCGCCGGGCCGCCCGGGCAAAGGCCCGTTTGGTCACGGCCGTTTCTATCATATCCCGGCGGGGGCTCAACCACAAACCCCGACCGGGCAGGGTCTTTTCCAAATCCGGGACCACCGTTCCGTCGGGTGCGACCACAAATCGCATCAGCGATTCCTTGGGCAGCACCGTCCCGGAGACGATGCAGCGGCGATGCGGCCCGGACGGGTCCGGGTCGTCGGCGAGGCCGTCGTCACCGACCGCCTCGCCGTCCTCCGGCACCGCCGCCGACTCCGCCAGGGGAGCCGGGGCGGTTCTGTCCTCGGGCCGCTGCTGCTGCGTCATTGGACGCTCAGCCCTCCGCGCCGGAGCTGGCATCGCCGTCGGCCGCGGCGTCCTCGTCGGCGAACCAGTGGGCGCGGGCGGCCATGATGATGGTGTTGGCCTGCTCGGCGGTCAGCTCGTCCTTGCCGACGATGTCGCGCAGTTCGTCACCGGCCAGATCGCCCAGGTCGTCGAGGGTCTTGACGCCGGTTTCACCCAGCTTCACCACCATCACCGGGGTGAGATCCTCGATCTCCATCAGCGCGTCGGCGACGCCCAGTTCACGGCGGCGTTCGTCGGCCTTCTCGTTGCGCTCCTCGATAAACACGCGGGCGCGGGCCTGGAGTTCCGCCGCCACGTCCTCGTCGAAGCCCTCGATGGTCGACAGTTCGTCGAGCGGGCAGTAGGCGATTTCCTCCAGGGTCTCGAACCCTTCGGTGACCAGGAGATGGGCAATGACGTCGTCGATATCCAGGGCCTCGATGAACAAAGCCGAGCGGGTGCGGAATTCCTCCTGCCGGCGCTCGCTTTCCTCGGCCTCGGTCATGATGTCGATGTCCCAGCTGGTCAGCTGGCTGGCCAGGCGCACGTTCTGGCCGCGGCGGCCGATGGCCAGCGACAGCTGATCGTCGGGCACCACCACCTCGATGCGGCGGCTTTCCTCGTCCAGCACCACCTTGGCCACTTCCGCCGGGGCGAGGCCGTTGACCACGAAGGTGGCGGCGTCCTCGGACCACTGGATGATGTCGATCTTCTCGCCCTGCAACTCGGCCACCACCGCCTGCACGCGCGAGCCGCGCATGCCGACGCAGGCGCCGACCGGGTCGATGGAGTTGTCCTTGCTCAGCACGGCGATCTTGGCGCGCGAACCGGGGTCGCGGGCGACCGCCTTGATCTCGATGATGCCGTCGTAGATTTCCGGCACTTCCTGGGCGAACAGGGCGGCCATGAAGCCGAGGTCGGTGCGCGAGCAGAAGATCTGCGGGCCGCGCGGCTCCTGCCGCACGTCCTTGATGTAGCAGCGCACGCGGTCGCCGTTCTTGAAATGCTCGCGCGGGATCAGGTCGTCGCGGCGCATGAGCGCCTCCGCCCGGCCCAGGTCGACGATGACGTTGCCGAATTCGACGCGCTTGACCAGGCCGTTGACGATCTCGCCAATGCGGTCCTTGTACTCGTTGTACTGGCGCTCGCGCTCGGCGTCGCGGACCTTCTGGACGATGACCTGCTTGGCGGTCTGGGCGGCGATGCGGCCGAAGTCGATGGGCGGCAGCGGATCGACCAGGAATTGCCCGACCTCGATGCCCGGCTTCTTGCGGCTGGCGCGGTCGAGGGCGATCTGAAGGTTCTCGTCCTCGACCTCGGCGCGGCTCGGCACGACCTCGAGATAGCGGGCGAGGCGGATTTCCCCGGTATGACGGTCAATGGCGGCGCGGATGTCGTTCTCGTGCCCGTACTTGGAGCGGCCGGCCTTCTGAATGGCCTGTTCCATGGCGAGGAACACTTCCTCCCGATCGATGCCCTTGTCACGGGCCACCGTGTCGGCGACCTGTAGAAGCTCCGGACGGGCCATGCCTGCGGTTCGTTCCATCTCTTCTCGCCTAGCCTCAGTTGTCGTCGTCGTTGTCGGCCGGTTCGTCGCTGGCGCCGGCCTCCTCGTCCTGCTGCGCCTTCGCCCAGGCCAGCAGAGCATCGTTGAGGATGAGCTTCGCCTTGCCGATCTCGGCCCGCGGGATGCTCACGTCTTCGTTGGTTTCCACCAGCCGCATCTGGACCGTGTCGGCCTCGGCATCCAGGCCGAGCAGTTGGCCGGAGAAGCGCTTGCGGCCATCGTGCGGCTGCGCCAGTTCGACCTTGGCATCGAAGCCGGCCCAGGTCACGAAGTCCTTGGCGCGGGTCAGCGGCCGGTCGAGACCGGGCGAGCTGACTTCCAGATGATAGGCGCCGGCGATCGGGTCCTCGACGTCGAGGATGGCCGAAACCGCATGGCTGATGGCGGTACAGTCCTCGATGCCCATGCCGCCGTCCTTGCGCTCGGCCATGATCTGCAAGGTCTGCCGCTGGCCGCCGAACAACTGCACGCGCACAAGCTCGTAGCCCATGTCGTCGAGCGTCGGCTCGATCAGGTCGGCGATGCGGGTCATCAGGTCCATCGGTCGGTCTTCATCCGTGGTGGTGAAACAAAAAAGAGCGGGCCTTCGGGGCCCACTCTCGAAACCCCGGAGGGGTATGAGAATGTCGGATTACACAAAGTAATATAGCGGATTGTTCGCGATGTGCAAGCATGTCCAATGCCGCCGGACGGGCGCCGCGGTCAGGGCAGACGCCCGGTGAACGGCCGCCCGGTCAGCAGGCTGACCACATGCGCCGCCAGCGCCAGCACCGCCACCAGCGACACCGCCAGCATCAGTTTGGCCGGGAATCGCCATGGCCGCCCCGGCTCGTAGGGGCGGCGATCGAGCAGGATGGCGAGGCCGCACAAGCCGCCCGCCACCGCCAGCGCCACCAGCGTGGCCGTCAGGTCCACCGCGTCCCGCCGCGTCAGCTGCCGAGAGACTGCAAGCGCTGCTCCACCTCGGCGCGGTCGGCGGAGCCTTCCGGCAGCAGGTCGCGCAGGCGCAGCCATAGGGCGCGGGCGGTGTCGGCGTTGCCGGCGGCGGCTTCCTGCTCGCCCACCAGCTTGAGGGCGGCGGGGTCGTTGGGGTCCACCGCCAGGATGCGGCGCAGGGTGTCGTAGAAGGCGGCCGGCGGCTTGTCCAGCCCCTGCTCCTTGGCGGCCAGCGCCTGGGCATTGGCGAGGTTGCGCAACGCCTCCGGGTTTTCCGGCTGGAGGCGCACGGCGTTGCCGTAGGCCTCGGCGGCATCCAGCGGCCGTTGCAGGACCAGGTAGGACTGGCCGAGGCGCATCCAGCCGGCGTAGTCGTCGGGGCTCTCCCGCAGGCGTTCGGCCAGACCGTCGACCATGGTCTGCACCATCTCCCGCTCCTCGGCGGTGAACCCGCCACCGCCGGCCTGGGCGCGGCTGGCATCGGCGTCCGCCGCCGCCAGATCGCCGGCCGACGGCGCCTGAGCCTGCGGACGGGCGGCACCGGGGGCGGGCGCCAGTTCCGGCATGTCGAGCGGATGCACCGGGCTCACCGTCTCGGCCTCGATGCCGGCCAGCGATGCCACTTCGGCGATGGAGTCGCGCACCATCGGCACCCAGGGGGCATCGGCCGGGCTGGTGGCCTGAAGGTCACGCCAGATGGCCAGCGCGCCACGGGCATCATCCTGCTGATAGCGGTACAGGCCGAGGTAGTAGCGCGACCGGGCGTCGTCGCGATTGCCGCGCAGGCTGTTGCGGAAGGCGGTGGCGGCCGGCCGGGTGACCTCGCCACGGCCCATGGCCACATGCGCCTCGCCCAGCGCCGCCCACGATTCGGGGCTGTCCTGGCGGCGGACCGCCTGCTCGAACGCCTTCACGGCATCGGGATAGCGGCCAAGCGCGCTCCACGACCGGCCAAGCATGGCCCAGCCCTCGGGATTGTCCGGCTCCGCTTCCAGGCGGGCGGCCAGCTGCTCGGCCAGGCCCACCATCTCCTCCTGCTGCGCCATGCGGTGCTGCTCCACCTCCTGGCGGGCGGAGAACGGCTGATCCGGCAGGCCGGGGGTGCCGAGGCCCAGGTACATGACGATGCCACCGGCCGGCACCAGCACCACGCTCAGCAGCGCCGCCAGCCGCGCCGCGCCGCTGACCGGCTGACCAAGCTGGCTGGCGCCCTTGCCGGCCTTCGCGGACTTGCCCTTGCCTTTGGCGGCCGGCAGATCGGGGGCCATGGCGAGGATGCGGCGCTCGATCTCCAGCCGCGCCGCCACCGCCTGATCGTCGGTGAGCAGGCCGCGCTCGCGGTCGCGGTCCACCTCCGACAGCTGGTCCTTGTAGACGGCCAGGTCATAGGTGACCTGATCCACCGGACCCTTCGGCCGCCGCAGCAGCGGCAGCACCAGCAGGAGCAGGACGGCTGCCGTCAGCAGCGCGAGGGCGATCCAGAAAGCCATGATGTCTCGCGATCACTCAAGAGAAGAACGGGTACTATAGGGTCGGACTCAGCCCTTTTCCGGCGGTCCGTCGGTGTCGCGCAGCAAGGCGTCCAGGCGCTGCCGCTCCTCCGCCGTCAGCTCGGCCGGCTTGCCGGCGCCGACGGCGGGGCCGCGCGTGGCTCCGGTCGCACCGGCGCGGTTGCGGTAAACGGCCCAGCCGGCCAATGCCGCCAACAGGACGAAGAACACCGGTCCGAACCACAGCGCGTAGGTGGAGGCCTTGAACGGCGGCTCCAGCAGCACGTAGTCGCCGTAGCGGTCGACCATGTAATCGAGGATGGCGCCGTCGCTGTCGCCCTGCACCAGCCGGTCCCGCACCAGCAGGCGCATGTCGCGGGCCAGTTCGGCGTTGGATTCGTCGATGTTCTCGTTCTGGCAGACGACGCAGCGCAGTTGCTTGGAGATGTCGCGGGCGCGGTCTTCCAGCACCGGGTCGGCCAGCATCTCGTCGGGCTGCACCGCCACCGCCGGCAACGCCAGACCGAGGGACAGCGCCAGGCCGGCGGCGACGAGCAGGGAACGGCAGCGGGACAGGCTCACTTGCGCAGCTCCTCGATCAGCGGCTTCAGGGTCTTCTCGAACACCTCGGGCGTGAGCGGGCCGATGTGCTTGTAGCGGATGACCCCCTGCTTATCGACCACGAAGGTTTCCGGCGCGCCGGTGACACCGAAGGCAATGGCGATGCGCGAATCGGGGTCGAGGCCGACGCGGCTGTAGGGATCGCCATAGCGTTGCAGCCAACGCAGGCCGTCCATGGGGTCCTTTTCCCGCCAGTCGATGCCGTGGATGGGCACGTAGCCGGAGGCTTGCAGCTTCATCAGGTAAGGATGCTCCACCTGGCAGGCGACGCACCACGACCCGAAGATGTTGACCAGCGACACCTCGCCCTTCAGATCCTCGCTGCGCAGGGGCATGCCGCGGCCGGGCAGCGGATCGAGGGCGAAGTCCGGCACCGGCCGGTCGATCAGCACGCTCGGCAGTTCCGCCGGGTTCTCCCCCAGTTGCTTGAGGAAGAAGCCGATCAGCACCAGGAACACCAGCGTCGGGGCGATGAAGATCAGCCGGCGGCCCCAGGTCATGCCCTGGGAGGGGGCGGCGGTCGGCGTGGTCTCTGTCGAGGTCTCGGACATGGCTCGTTCTTCTCTTTCCTCACGCCCCGGCCGGGCGGGCGGCGGCACCGGCGGCGGCCTTGCTGCGGCGGGTGGGGGCGCCGACGCGGTGGCGGCGGTCGGTCAGCGACACGATGCCGCCCAGCCCCATCAGGAAGGCGCCGTACCACAGGAAGGGCACCAGCGGCTCGAAGTAGATGCGGGTGACGTAGCCGGGGCCGTCGCCGGCCGGATCACCCACCACGGCGTAGAGGTCGGCCCAGCCGGTGGTATGAATGCCGGCTTCGGTGGTCGGCATGGGCGGACTGGTGTACTGGCGCTTCTCCGGCGTCAGCAGGGCGATCTGGCGGCCGTCGCGGGTGACCAGGAAGCGGCCCTCGATGGCGTCGTAGTTGGGGCCGGAGACCTCGCGCGCGCCCTGGAAGGTGAAGTCCCAGCCGGCGACGGTGAGGGTCTGGCCGGGCACCATCACCTGCACCCGCTCTTCCTTCCAGTAGGACGAGACGGTGACGCCCGCCACCACCAGGGCGACGCCGGCATGGGCCAGCGTCATGCCGAAGGCGGCGCGCGGCAGGTTGACGAAACGGCGGCCGCTTTCCGCCAGGGAGACGCGGAACAGGCGGATGCGCTCGGCCAGTTCCACCAGCGTGCCGACCAGCAGCCACGCCGCCAGGCCAAGGCCGAAGGCGACCATCACGGTATCGAAACCACCGCCGCCCAGCACCCAGGTGCCGGCGAAGACCACCACCGACAGCACCGCCGCCAGCCACAGCCGCGACAGCGCTCCCTTCAGGTCGCCGCGCTTCCACGACATCATCGGGCCGATGGCCATGGTGATGATCAGCGGCACCATCAGCGGCACGAACACGGCGTTGAAGAACGGCGGGCCGACGGTGACCTTGCCGAGGTTCAACGCATCGGCGAACACCGGATAGAGGGTGCCGAGCAGCACCGTCGCGGTGGCGGTCGCCATCAGCAGGTTGTTGAGCAGCAGCGAGCCTTCCCGCGATACCGGCGAGAACAGGCCGCCGCCCTTCAGCTCCGGCGCCCGCACGGCATAGAGCATGAGCGAGCCGCCCACCGACACCGCCAGCAGCAGCAGCACGAAGACGCCGCGCGTCGGGTCCGCCGCGAAGGCGTGGACGCTGGTGATGATGCCCGAGCGCACCAGGAAAGTGCCGAGCAGACTGAGGCCGAAGGTGATGATGGCCAGCAGGATGGTCCAGCTCTTCAGCGCGTCGCGCTTCTCCACCACGATGGCGGAATGCAGCAGGGCGGTGCCGGCCAGCCACGGCAGGAACGAGGCGTTCTCCACCGGGTCCCAGTACCACCAGCCGCCCCAGCCGAGTTCGTAGTAGGCCCACCACGAGCCGAGGGCGATGCCCAGCGTCAGGAACATCCACGCCAGCAGCGTCCAAGGCCGCACCCAGCGGGCCCAGGCGGCATCCACCTTGCCCTCGATCAGCGCCGCCACGGCGAAGCTGAAGGCCATGGAGAAGCCCACATAGCCGAGGTAGAGCATGGGCGGGTGGAAGGCGAGGCCGGGGTCCTGCAACAGCGGGTTGAGGCCCTGGCCGTTGATCGGCGCCGGGTCGAGACGCAGGAACGGGTTCGACGTATAGAGAATGAACAGCAGGAAGCCGCCGGTGATCATGCCCTGCACCGCCAGCGTGCGGGCGCGCAGCGTCGGCGGCAGGTTGCGGCCGAAGGTGGCCACCGCCAGGGCATAGGTCACCAGGATGGTGATCCACAGCAGCAGCGACCCCTCGTGGTTGCCCCACACGCCGGAGACCTTGTAGAGCATCGGCTTGTCGGTGTGGCTGTTCTCCGCCACGTTGACCACCGAAAAGTCGCTGACGACGTAGGAATAGGTCAGTGCCGCGAACGACACGCCGACCAGCAGGAACATGGCCATGGCGGCGGGCCGGGCCAGATCCATCATCACGGCGTCACCGCGATGGGCGCCGATGAGCGGCACCGTCGACTGCACCAGCGCCACCATGAACGCCAGCACGAGGGCGTAATGGCCGATTTCGGCGATCATCGCTGCCTGCCTTGCCTTCGTTTCAGAATCAGATCATATGCCGGCGCCCGGCGGGTCGCCGCCGGCCGCCGTCAGTTGGCCGTCGTCGCCGCCGCCGGCTCCACCCCCTCCATGGACCGGCCGAGCTTCTGCTTCCACTCGGGGTCCTGGCGGGCGAGGGCATCGGCCACTTCCGGCGGCATGTAGTTCTCGTCATGCTTGGCCAGCACCTCGGTGGCGATGAACACGCCGTCGGGGCCGAGGCGGCCTTCCGCCACCACGCCCTGGCCCTCGCGGAACAGGTCGGGCAGCAGGCCGGTGAAGCTGACCGGGGTGGAGGCGGCGTAGTCGGTGACCTTGAAGCGGATGGTGTCGCCGGCCTTCTCCACCGTGCCTTCCTCCACCATGCCGCCGAGGCGGAAACGCTGGTCGGCGGCCAGCGTCTTTTCCTGCAGGTCGGACGGGCTGTAGAAGAACACCAGGTTGTCCTGGAAGGCGGTCATCACCAGGGCGGCGGCGGCGAACAGCATGGTCATGCCGGCACCGACGAAGTAAAGGCGACGCTTCTTGCGGGTCATCGGGTCTCTCCTGCGGCGCCGGCGGCTGTGCCGGCCGGCGCTTCGCTGATATCGCCGGGTGCGGCGGCCCCGGGGGCCTCGCCGCCGGCGGAAGCGCCGCGATCACGGCGCGAACGGCGGCCACGGGCCGCCTGCAACTGGGCCAGACGCTGCTCGCTCGATTTCAGCAGTCGCCAGGTTGACGCGAACACCAGCCCGAGAACGATGGCCACCACCCCGTAGGAGGGCCAGACGAAGCCGGCGTAGCCGCCCATGTCGAAGAAGTCCTGCATCGTTCCGTTTCCGTATCGGATCTTTTGAGCGCGGCCCCGTCTCGTGGGCCGGGCCGTTGGCCCTTGTCTGTCAGCCCTGAACCTGGCTCATGGAGATGGCGCGCACCTTGGCCTCGGCGATCTCGCCGCGCATGCGCAGCAGCACGACGGTGATGTAGTAGGCCTTGAAGGCGAAGGCCATCAGCAGCAGCGGCAGCAGCATGGAGCCGTCGATGGCGGGGCCGTCCATGCGGACGACGCTGGCGGGCTGGTGCAGGGTGTTCCACCAGTCCACCGAGAATTTGATGATCGGCACGTTCACCACCCCCACCAGGGCCAGCACCGCCGCCGCCTTGAAGCCGCGCTGCGGGTCGTCGAAGGCATTCATCAGCGCCATGTGGCCGAGGTAGAGGAAGAACAGGATCAGCATGCTGGTCAGGCGGGCGTCCCACACCCACCAGGTGCCCCACATGGGTTTGCCCCACAGCGCGCCGGTGGCCAGCGAGATGAAGGTGAAGGCCGCGCCCACCGGGCTGGAGGCCTTGGCGAACAGGTCGGCCAGCGGGTGCTTCCAGATCAGCGCCACGGCGCTCGCCACCGCCATGGCGGTGTAGCAGAACAGCGCCATCCACGCCGCCGGCACATGCACGTACATGATGCGGACGGTGGCGCCCTGCTGGTAGTCCTCCGGCGAGCCGATCAGCGAGAAGTACAGACCCGCCGCCAGCAGGATCACCGTCAACCCGGCGGCCCACGGAAGGATGGCGTTGGCGAGCTTGAGGAAGCGGTTGGGATTGGCGAAGCGATGCATCCTGGTCTCTATCGACTCGCGCCGCACCGGGCGCGCGAACCGGACGGCGGCGCCGCCCGTTCCCCTCTCCGCCGACCGCCGGGTTATGTCCCCAGCCGCCGTCGGGTTCCTTGCACAGACTTTTACGATGCGGGGCTGAACGTCACCTTAACAATCGTCAAGAATCCGCCGCGCCCGCCCGAAAGCGTCCTCATTCGACCGCCTGCCGCAGCGCCGCCGCCGTCGCCCACGGGCACAGCGCCGCCGCGCCCAGCAGGAAACCACCGAGAATCAGCAGCTGGGCCCGCACCGGCAGGTCCATCACCGCCGCGTCGACCGCCGACACCCCGAACACCAGAACGGGGATATAGAGCGGCAGCACCAGCAGCGACAGCAGCACCCCGCCCCGACGGGCGCCCAGCACCAGACCAGCCCCGACGGCGCCGATCAGGCTCAAGGTGGGAGTGCCCAGCAGGAACGCAAGCATCAGCACGCCGAAGCCGGCGGCGTTCATGTTCAGCAGCACCGCCAGCACCGGCGCCGCCACCAGCAGCGGCAGGCCGGTGGTCAGCCAGTGGGCCGTCACCTTGCCCAGCACCAGCAGGGGCAGCGGCACCGGGCCACGGGTCATGAGATCGAGGCTGCCGTCCTCGTAATCCACCTGGAACAGGCGGTCGAGCGACAGCATGGAGGCGAGCAGCGCCGTCACCCACAGCACGCCGGCGGCGATGCGCTCCAGAATGCCCGGCTCCGGCCCGATGCCGAAGGGGAACAGCACCACCGTCAGCACGAAGAAGGTAACCACCATCAGGCTGTCGGAACCCTGACGCAGCGCCAGCCGCAGGTCGCGGCCGACAATGGCGAGGAAGCCGCTCATGGCCGCACTCCCTCTGTCCACGGTTCGCCCTCGGCGGCGGCCATCTCGGCGTCCAGGCCGGCCCAGTCCAGGGGCACGGCGAACTCATCCATCTGCAAGACCTTGGCACCGGGCAGGGCGACATCCGTGTGGGTCGACAGCACCACCATGCCGCCGCGCGCCCGGTGGGCGTCGAGCAGCCGTTCCACCACCGCGACGGTGGCACGGTCGAGGGCCGTCGTCGGCTCGTCCAACAGCCACAGCGGCGCCGGCGCCGCCAGCAGGCGGGCGAGGTTGACGCGCCGCTTCTGCCCCGCCGACAGCCAGCGGCCCGGCACGTCCAGCAGGTGGGGGATGGTGAAAGCGTCCAGGGCGGCGCGAACGGTGGCCTCCGATCCGTCGCCGCTCCACAGCCGCGACCAGAAGGCGACGTTCTCACGCACCGACAGCACCGGCTTGATGGCGTCGTGGTGGCCGATGTAGCGGCTGCGGCCGCCGTGCGCCTCGGGGTCGTCGGCCACGGGCACCCCGCCCCAGGTCAGCGTCCCGGCGGTCGGCCGCAGCAGGCCGGCCATCAGTCGT
>JAEWWF010000266.1 GCA_023396465.1 Pseudomonadota bacterium | reverse complement strand
ACGAGATCGCCGCCGCCATCGCCGCCGCCGTCGAGGAACAGGGCGCGGCCACCGGCGAGATCAGCCGCAACGTCCAGGAAGCCGCCCGCGGCAGCCAGGAGGTGACGGAGAGCATCGCCGCCGTCTCGGAAGCGACGGAGGAAACCAAGGCCGCCGCCGGCAAGGTCAGCTCCGCCGCCCACGAACTGGAAAGCGAAGCCGATACCCTGCGCACCGAGGTCGAAACCTTCCTCAGCGCCATCAAGACCGCCTGAGACGGGACGGCCCCACGATGCACGGGAGGTTGCCCATGGGCAGCCTCCGGCGCTAGAGTGACACCGGCGCGGACCTTCCGGTCCGCGCCGTTTCACATTGGAAATACAAGGCCATGGCCAGACCGCCCCGGTTCCTGTCGCGCCTCGTCGACAAGGTGGTGCCCGACGTCATCAAGCGTCTGACCTCCGACGAGCCCGCCGACACCCCCGCCGGACAGGGGGGGGGCCAAACGCAACCCTCCACCTTCGACGAGGAGCCGCCGGAACTGACGCTTGAGGACATCCTCAAGGAGGACATCGGCGCCTTCGGCGGCAAAATGCACATCATCTCGCTGGTGGAATTCAAGGAGGCCATCGGCTCCGCCCGCTGGCTGAAGCTGTCGACCAACATAATGATGATCGCCGAGGGGGTATTACGCTCCCGCCTCGGTCACGCCCATGCCTATGCCCAACGCGGCACCGACATGTTCGTGCTTGGCTTCCGCCATCTCTCGGACGGTGAAGCGAAGAACCGCGCCATCATGGTGGCCGAGGAAATCGGCGGTCGTCTGGCCGGTGCCAACTTCGGCGGCAAACAGGCGTTGGTGCGTGTTGCCGAGATCGCCCCCGAGGATCTGCTCGGCGAGGGCGAGGGGCTCGACGAGGACGCATTGCATGCCGCTGTCGCCGACGGACAGGCCGTCACCCCGACAGCCGACAACGGCAGCGCGGCGGCCCATTTCTGGTCGAGCCGGCCGCCGGAGAAAAAGCCGCAACGCCTGCTGCCGACGGTCGATCCCACCGCCTTGCACCAGCCGGAGCGCCGCTACTGGCATCAGGCCGCCCTACCCGACCGCGAGGAAAGCCGCCGCGCCTGGGCGACCAGCGGCGCCGGAGCCGACTATGACGATACACCGGCCGAAGACCCGGTCGCCGCTGCCGCCCGCGAGGCAGCCCAGGCGCCACGCTGGGAACCCCTGGTCAAGCCACTGAGCGAGGCGGAGCGCCGCCACTTCGAGGAAATGCACGGCGGCCTGCTCGCCACCCTGTCGCCGCAGGACTACCTGAAGCGCGGCACGCTTGACGCCACCGAGGAGGCTTCGCCGGCCCCCGCTCCGCTGCCACCGGAAGACCCGGAACCCGAAGTGGACGCGGCGTCGAAGGCCCCCGGCGCGGTGGACCTGACCTTGCGGCCGTGCTGGACCCTGGCGACCGAGGCGGCGGATACCTTCCTGCTGCGGCCGGTGCTGACCGGCGGCTCCATCCCCGCTGGGGAAACGCGGGAACCGGCGGCGCTACACGATCCCCTGATCGCCGCCGAGGCGGTGAAGGCCCTGGCGGCCATGGCCGGGGCGGGCAACAAGGCGGTGCTGGTGGTGCCGCTGCATGCCGTCTCCCTGGCCGGCGAACGGCGGGCGGAGGTGCTGAGGGCGCTCTGCACCGCGCCGCAGAGCCAACGCATGCTGCAATTGCGGGTCGAACTGGTCGGCATCACCCCCAACACCCGGGCGGCGACGGTGACGGCAGCGGTGCAGGCACTGCACCCGGTGGTGCGCGAGATCGCCCTGCGCACGCCGCTGCTGGAGCCGGCGCGGGCGGTGTTCGGCATCAAGGGGGTACTGGTCGGCGCCGACCTGGACACCGTGGCGGCGGCGGACCGTCATCCGGAACGGCTGGCGGCGGCCCTGCGGCAGTTGGAGGAAAAGGCCCGCCTTGGCGGCGCCACCGGTACCTTTGCTTGGGGCCTCAAGCGGCGGCAGGAGATCGCGGCGGCCCTCAACGCCGGCATCCGCCAGGTGGGCGGCAACGCCTTTTCCAAGGATATCCCCCTGCCCGGCCGCATCGTGAGGCTGCCCAAGGGCAAGCTGCTCGGCACTCTCTGAAAGAAGGCCGCCGCCCCGGTCACGGGTGCGGCGGCCTGTGTCGGCGCGGGATATCCGCTCAGGCGATCGGGCCGGCGTACTCGAAACCGGCGTCATCGACCACCTTGGCGATGACCGCATCGTCCGGGCCATTGTCCACCGTCACGCGGGCGGTGGACAGGTCGATGCTGACCACCGCATCGGCTTTCTGCGCCTTGATCGCCTGCTCCACCGAACGGGCGCAGCCGCCGCAGGTCATGCCCTTCACCGTGTAGCTCTTGCTCATGTGTCAGCCCCTTGGTTGAATGTGGTCATAGACTGCACCTTCCCGCCGCTGGAAGGTCAAGGGCAACGGCGCGCCCTATCCGTGGCCCATGCGCTTGCGCACGATGGTCGACAGCGGCACCAGCACGAGTCCCTTGTCCTCCAGCGTCGGTAGCCACTGTTTCAGCGCCTTGAATGTGGAGTCATGGGGGTGGCCGATGGCGATGGCATAGCCGACCTTGCGCGCCACCTTTTCCGTTTCCATCAGTTGGGCCATCACCGCCGGCACGGTGTCGACGTTGTCGAGGAAAATATGGCGTTCGGCGAAGGGAATGCCCGCCTGTTCCGCCAATTTGGGACCGACCGAGCGCGGCGAGGTCTTGCTGTCGAGCCACAGCAGGCCGCGCGCGCGCAACTCGTCGATCACCACCCGCATCCCCTCGGCATCGGTGGTGAAGCGGCTTCCCATGTGATTGTTGATGCCGACATAGCCGTCCAGCCGTGACAGGCCGGCGCGCACCTGCCGGCGCACCTGATCGGCCGACATGGAGGTTTTCAGGACGTCGGGGCCGCTGTCGATACTGCCGTTCAGAGGCTCCATCGGCATGTGGATGATCAATTCATGCCCCGCCGCCCGCGCCGCCCGCGCCTGCGCCGCCACGTTGTCGGCATAGGTCATCCAGGCGGTGGTGAGCGGTCCCGGCAGGGTGACGATGCGGCTGGAGCGGGTTTTGTCTATCCCCAGATCGTCGATGACGATGGCGATCATCGGTCGCCCCTTCACCGGCGGCGACGGCACCGCGTACTTCACCCACGGCGCCTCGCCGTCGAAAGCCTTGGGGGCCGGCTCGAACACCGCGCGGGGCGGCGTCGGCAGGGCGGCCACCTGGGTTTCCGGCGCCGGCGTCGGCGGCACCGCCTTCACCGTCGGCGCGGCCGCGGCCGCCGGGGGCCGCTCGGGCGGAATCTCACGATAGGCGCCAGAGGCGGCATCGGCATAATCGTGCGCCTCCGAGGCGGCGGGCGACGGCATCGCGGCGTTGGAGGCAGGCGGCGTCAGCGGCGGCTCGACAGGGGCCGGTGGTTGAGTGGTGGCCACCGGCGGCGTCACCTTGGGAACGGCAGGAGCC
>JAEWWF010000248.1 GCA_023396465.1 Pseudomonadota bacterium | reverse complement strand
TCGTTCTGTACACCGCCCTGTTCGACGTGGCCAATGCCGATGGAGCCTTGCGGGCCGGCATGACGGCCGAGGTCCATTTCGTCCTCGCCCGGGCGGAACAAGCCCTGGCGGTGCCGGTGGCGGCCCTTGACGCGGCGGCCAGCGAGACGGGGACGGGGGCGTCGGACCCGGCGACACAAACCCAGGTGCGCCGCCTCACCCCCTCCGGCACCCTCGAAACCCACGCCTTCACTCCCGGCATCCGCACCCGCTTCTTGATCGAGGCGGTGGAGGGGCTGTCGGAGGGCGACCGGCTGGTGGTCGGCGAGAAACCATCGTCCGGCCCCTCACTCATCCGCTTCGAGCCCTGACATGAGCGACCCGACACCCCTTCTGTCCCTGCGCGGCGTTCACCGGCACTTCCGTCGCGACGGGGTGGACACCCACGTCCTGAAAGGCATCGACCTCGACATTCACGCCGGCGAGTTCGTGGCGATCATCGGCGCCTCCGGGTCGGGCAAGTCCACGCTCATGAACATTCTCGGCCTGCTCGACCGCCCCACCGAGGGCCGCCAGGACTTCGCCGGTCGCGACGTGGCACGCCTGAGCCGCGACGACTTGGCGCGGTTGCGGCGGCAGTCCATCGGCTTCGTGTTCCAGCACTACCACCTGATCCCGCGCATGAGCGCCATCGGCAACGTGGAGCTTCCCGCCATTTATGCCGGCCTGCCCCGCGACCAGCGCCGGACGCGGGCGGCGGCGCTGCTGCGGCGCCTCGGGCTGGTGGATCGCCTGGAGAACCGGCCAAGCCAGCTTTCCGGCGGCCAGCAACAGCGGGTGTCCATCGCCCGGGCCTTGATGAATGGCGGCGCCGTCATCCTGGCCGACGAGCCGACCGGCGCCCTCGACCGCCGTTCCGGGCAGGAGGTGATGGCCCTGCTGGGCGATCTGGCGGCGGCCGGGCACACGGTGATCCTCATCACCCATGACCCCGCCGTGGCCGCCGCCGCCGACCGCATCAT
This sequence comes from Pseudomonadota bacterium, assembly GCA_023396465.1. Taxonomy (GTDB): domain Bacteria; phylum Pseudomonadota; class Alphaproteobacteria; order Rhodospirillales; family Rhodospirillaceae; genus Caenispirillum. The sequence continues at coordinate 4,483 of JAEWWF010000248.1, read as the reverse complement.
CGAAATCGCCGACGGCCGCATCGTCGGCGAACGTCGCGCCACCACCGCTGGCGAGCCCGCCCCCCGTCCGCCCCCGGCCCTTCCGCCGCCGACACCGGCCCAGACGGTGGACGTGGCGGCGACCGCCGCCGTCGAGGCGGTGCGCTCGGCCTTCTCCGCCCTGGCCGCCAATCCCTTCCGAACCGCCCTGACCCTGCTTGGCATCATCATCGGCGTCGCCTCGGTGGTGGCCATGATGGCGATCGGCCGGGGCACACAGGTGACCATGACCGAACAGGCGGCGGCCATCGGCACCGACTGGGTGGTGGTCGGACGCATCGGCGACAGCCGCATCACCAGCAACCCCCTGACCGCCGCCGACGCCGATGCCCTGCGCGAGCTGCCGCAGGTGTCCGCCGCCATGCCGGGGTTGTGGGAAATGGTCACCCTGCGCCATGGCAACCGCGACGTCCGGGCGGAAGTGATCGGCACCAACCACGAATTCCGCCGCGTCCATCACTGGGAAACGGCGCGCGGCAGCTTCTTCACCGCCGAGGACGAGGCGGCGGGAACGCCGGTGCTGCTGCTGGGCGCCACCGTCGCCGCCGCGCTGTTTCCCGACACGCCCGACCCGTCCGGGACCCGCATCCTGGTCAACTCGGTGCCGTTTCTGGTCACCGGAGTACTGGAGCGCAAGGGACCGGCGGACGACGGCAGCGACCGCGACAACATGGTGGTGATGCCGCTGAAGACCGCCTCCACCCGCCTGTTCGGCACCACCGACCTCGATATCGTGGTGCTGTCGATCGCCGACATGACCCAGTTGGAGGCGACGAAGGAGGCCATCCGCCGCACCCTGATCCACCGCCACGGCCGCGAGGATTTCTGGATGCAGGACGCCGCCGGCGCCTTCCTGAAGGCCGAGGAAAGCCGCCGGTCCATGAACCGGCTGCTGGCGATCGCCGCCTTGTCGCTGCTGGTGGGCGGTATCGGGGTCATGAACATCATGTTGATGACGGTGCAGGAACGCACCCGGGAAATCGGCATCCGCACCGCCACCGGCGCCCGCACCACCGACATTCAACGGCAGTTTCTCATCGAGGCGGTGGTGCTGTCGGCGGTCGGCGGCGGCGTCGGGCTGGTGCTCGGCGGCGCCATCGCGGCGACGGCCGCCCACGTCGGCGGCATGACGGTGGTGTTCTCGGCGACGGCGGTCGCGGCCTCCTTCGCCGCCGCCGTCATCGTCGGCATCACCTTCGGGTTCATGCCCGCCCGCCGGGCCGCCCGCCTTGATCCGGTGACAGCCCTTGGCGGCGACTGACGCCCCCGCCCAAAAGAACGGATTCCGCGTGATGTTGATAATCGCTCTCAACTGCCCTATGGTTCGCGCCGCTGCAATGCCCCGGCCGCACGGCCATGATTGCGATGAGAGGGGCCGTGACCCACGACAAGGCAAAGCTGGAGGTTTTCGTCACTCACCGGGCGGCGCTGGTGGATTACGCCACGCCGATCGTCGGCTGCCCGGCGCGGGCCGAGGACGTGGTGCAGGACGCCTACATCCGCTTTGCCCAGCATGGGGAACCGAAGGACGAGGACGCCCTGCGGCAGCCGCTCGCCTATCTGTACCGGATCGTGCGCAACGTGGCGCTCGACTGCGTCCGCCGCATGTCGGCGGAAGCCCGCCGCGACAAGACCCAGGAGGTTCTGGTGCCATCGCTGTCCGTGGTGCCATCGCCGGAAAAAGTGGCCGCCGGACGGGATGGCCTGCGGGTCGTCGAGGCCGCCCTGGCCGAACTGCCCGAGCGCACCCGACGAGCGTTCGAGCTGCACCGGGTCGATGGCCTCACCTTCCAGCAGATCGCCGAGCGTCTGGACGTCTCGCCGGCCACCGCCCACCGTTTGACCCGCGATGCCCTGGTTCATCTGATGCGCCGTCGCGGCCGCGCGCGGATTTGATCGCCATGGCAAGAAAGCCCACGCCTTTGGCGGGCGGCTCTGGCATGGTGGCGCCATGACCCAAGACATTCCCGATGCCATTCTGGAGCAGGCGGCAGACTGGCTGCTCCGCCTCAACGAGAGCGGCGACGATCCCCGGCTGCGTCACGATCTCGCCCAATGGCGGGCCGCCGATCCGCTCCATGACGCGGCCTGGCGGCTGGCCGCCCTGAGTTGGGAAGACGCCGCCCCCCGATCCGCGCCCGCCACCCCGCCCCGGCGGATGACGACGCCACCCCGCACCCGGCGACGGATCGCCTGGGCTGTCGCCGCCTGCGTCGCCGGACTGGCGGTGCTGCCCCTCTCCCCGTGGCCCTGGAGCGGCGGCCCCGCCACCGCCACCGGCGAAGTGCGGGCGGTGACCCTGGAGGACGGCTCGCGCGTGGTCCTCGGCGCTGCCACCGCCCTTGATGTCGATTTTGCCGGGGATCGCCGGCGCGTGGCCCTGCGCCACGGCGAAGCCTTCTTCCAGGTGACGCCGGACAGCACCCGCCCCTTCGTGATCGAGGGGAAAGGCATGACCGTCACCGTCACGGGCACCGCCTTCAACGTTCTGGTCGGCGCGCAAACTGCCTCGGTGGCGGTGGCCGAGGGAACCGTCAGCGTGGCTTATGCCGGCACCGAGACGCACCTGACGCCGGGGCGGGAGGCCATCGTCGACCTGACCTCCGGCGTCATCTCCCCCCGCGCCGTCGCCCCCGATGCCGTGGCGGCGTGGCGGCAGGGCCAATTGGTGGTCGCCAATCAGCCGCTGTCGGAGGTGGTGGATATCCTGCGGCGTCACCACACCGGCCTCATCGTGCTCACCGACGACGCCCTTGGCGCCCGCCGGGTCACCGGCGTCTACGATCTGTCCGATCCCGTGCGGGCACTGCGGGCCGTCGGCGGTCCTTACGGCGCGCGGGTCGTGCAGATCACCCCGTTCCTGGTGGTAGTCTCGGCGGGCTGACTTTTTCGTGAGATATCCGCCGACGGGCCTCGTCTCTTCCCTGTGAATGCGACTGAGTTTCGGTTGCGCCATAGAGGATAGAGGGAAGGGTTCGATGCGGATAACGCGGGGAAAAACGGCGGCTCTTCTGGCCGCCGCCATGGTGGCCGGGCCGGCGTTGCCGGCGGGGGCGGCGCAAGGGGCGGCCGATGCCCAGGTGGCCGCGCAAGGGGCGGCCGATGCCCAGGTGGCCCAGGCGATGGAGCAGGTGGATTTCGTCATTCCACCGCAAGCCCTGGAAACGGCGGTGGTGGCCTTCGGGCGCCAATCGGGCTGGCAGATATCAGTGGATCAGGCCGCCCTGGCGGGCAAGTCCAGCCCCGGCGTCACCGGCCGCATGGCGCCGGTCAATGGCCTGGCCCAATTGCTGACCGGCACCGGCGTCGCCTGGCGAGTGACCGACCCCGGCACGGTGCTGCTGGAAGCGGTCGAGGTGCAAGGGTCGATCGTGCTCGATCCGCTGGTCATCGCCGACACCCGGCCGACCGCCACCACCGAGGGCTCGGGCTCCTACACCACCCCGGCGACCGCCAGCGCCACCGGCCTGACCATGAGCCTGCGGGAGACGCCCCAATCGGTCACGGTCATGACCCGTGCCCGCATCGAGGACCAGAACCTCGACGAAATCAGCAAGGTCATCGACCAGACCGTCGGCGTCGCCAGCAACAATACCTCCGCTCTGGGAACCGACGGCGTCCATTACTACTCCCGCAGCTTCGAGGTAAAGAACTTCCAGGTCAACGGCGCCTCCCGCCCGACCACGGTCTATGGCTTCGAGCTGAGCACCTCCGACATGGCGATCTATGACCGTGTCGAGGTCGTGCGCGGCGCCACCGGCCTGCTCAACGGGGTCGGCAATCCCTCCGCCTCCATCAATCTGGTGCGGAAGACGCCGACCGACACGCCGCAGGGCTATGTGCTCGGTCAGGTGGGATCGTGGAACCATGGCCGCGTCGAGGCCGATGTCGGCGGCCCCCTGCTGGAGAACGGCCGGCTGCGCGGCCGGCTGGTCGCCGCCAAACAGGACAACGAAACCTTCACCGACCGTGAACATCAGGAAAAGCACGCCCTTTACGGCGTGATCGAAGCGGACATCACCGAGTCCACCACCGCCAGCTTCGGCATCGAGCATCAATCATTCGAGAATTCCGGCGCCTCGCGCGGTGGCATCCCGCCCTTCTTCACCGATGGCGGCGAAACCAACCTCAGCCGCTCCTCCAACTTCTCCGCCGACTGGAGCCTGTACGAGCGCCAGTGGACGACTTACCTGGCCTCGCTCGCGCATCGCTTCGACAACGGCTGGAACACCGATCTCAACGTCGAATACTCGGTTGGCGAATACGACGATACCATCGGCTACATGTGGGGCGGGGCGATCGACCGCGCCGGCGCCGGAGCGAGCTTCCTCGCCGGTCGCTGGGCGGCCGATCTGGATCAGTTGACCATCGAAACCCGCGCCAACGGTCCTTTCACCCTGTTTGACCGCGAACATGAACTGATGGTCGGGGCGAGCTACAGCCG
>JAEWWF010000231.1 GCA_023396465.1 Pseudomonadota bacterium | reverse complement strand
GAACAGGGCACGGCCGGCGGCGTCCTCGTCGGTGGCGGCGAGGCGGCGGCTGCCTCCCTTGTCGGTGGCGCCGATGGCGGCCATCTGCATCAGGCTGTCCCACAGGCGGGCGCCGTTGATGGGAGAGGTGGCGGACATGGATGCGGTTTCCTTCCTCTGCGGTTCTTGTCGGGGTGGTCAGGCGGCTTGTGCCGCCGCAACATCACCCCGCCGCCGGGCCCGCATGTCGGTGAGGGCGGCGATGGTGTCGATGATCGGCGTCGGCACGCCCACCAGCGCCCCCAATTCGGACACGGAGCGAACAATGGCATCGACTTCCAGACGGCGACCGGCGTCCATGTCCTGCAACATGCTGGTGCGGTAGTCGCCGACCGATTGGGCCGAGGCGAGACGGGCGTCGATGTCGGTGGTGAAACGGACGCCCAGCCGCTCGCCGACCGCCCGCGCCTCCTCCATCAGCGCCCGCGCCACCGCGCGGGTGCCGGGATCGGCGCACAGTTGGCCCATGGTGGCGCCGGTGAGCGCGCTCATGGGATTGAAGGCAAGGTTGCCCCACAGCTTGACCCAGATATCGCCGCGGATGTCGAGGCTGCCGCGGGCCTGGAAGCCGGCCTGGGCGAACAGCTCCACCACCGCCTCCACCGCCGGCGTGCGACGGCCGAGCGGGTCGCCGAAGATGAAGCGTTGGTCGTCGACGTGGCGGATGCGCCCCGGCCCCTCGCCTTCCACCGACACCCAGGTGGCGGAGCCGACCACCCGCTCCGGCGGGATGGCCCGCCACAGCAGGCCGTCCGGGTCCACCGCCCGCAGACGGTACGATCCCAGCGGCTCCGGCTGACCGAGCGGATACCACCAGGGAATGCCGTTCACCATGGGCACGACGGTGGTCCGCGGTCCCATCAGGCTCGACAGGGTATCCAGCACGCCGGTCAGCGCATGGGCCTTGACGCACAGGAACACGATGTCCTGCGGCCCGGCCGACAGGGCATCATCGGTAACCGTCACCGGCACCCGGCTGACCCGGCCGAGCGGCGTCGCCATGGTGATGCCGTCGCGGCGGATGACATCGGCGGTGCCGCCACGGGCGATGAGGGTGACGGCGGCCGAGGTGGCGCCGGTCAGCCGCGCCGCCAGCAGGCAGCCGATGGCGCCGGCCCCGACGATGGCGACGGAGGGGGCGTTGCTCATGCGACCGCCCCCCGGCCATCGCGGCCACCCGAGACGGCAGCCGCCTGTTCCTTGCGCAGATGGCGCAGATCCTCGGGGATTTCCCAAGCCTTGCCGGGGATGGCATCGAGCAGGGTGCGGGTATAGGGATGTTGCGGGTTCTGGAACACCTCGCGGGCGGTGTTCATCTCCACCACACGACCCTTCTGCATCACCGCGATGGTGTCGCACACCTGCGCCGCCACCCGCAGATCGTGGGTGATGAACAGCATGGACAGGCCGAGGCGGTGGCGGATGTCGTCCAGCAGTTCCAGCACCTGGGTCTGCACCGACACATCGAGCGCCGACACCGGCTCGTCGGCGATGATCAGCTTGGGCTCCAGCGCCAGGGCGCGGGCGATGGAAATGCGCTGGCGCTGACCGCCGGAGAACTCGTGCGGGTAGCGGTCCACCGCGTTGGCCGGCAGGCCCACCAGCCGCAGCAGTTCGCGTGCCCGCTCCATGGCCTTGGCGTGGGAGGTGCCGAAGGCGACCGGCCCCTGGGCGATGATCTCCCCCACCTTGTGGCGCGGGTTGAGCGACGCATAGGGGTCCTGGAAGATCATCTGAATGTCCTTGCGGACCGGCCGGAACTGCTTGCGGCTGAGGCTCACCAAGTCTTGCCCGCCGTAGAGGATGCGGCCGCCGTCGGCCTTGTGCAGCCCGACGATGCAGCGCCCGAGGGTGGACTTGCCGGAGCCGCTTTCCCCCACCACGCCCACCGTCTCGCCGGGGTGGATGGTCAGGGTGATGTCGTCGCCGGCGATGATCTCCCGCCCCTTGCGCAGAAAACCGCCACCCAGGCGGAAGACCTTGCGCACCTTTTCGGCCTGAAGCAGCGCCTCGCCGCTTTTCAGGAAGTCGTCGCGGTGCTCGATGTAATGGGGCACGGCGGCGATCAGGTGGCGGGTGTAGGGGTGCTGCGGCGCGTTCAGCATCTGCGCCGCCGGCCCGACCTCGACGCAGCGGCCGTGCTGCATGACGGCAACATTGGTCGCGATCTCCGCCACCACGCCGAAATCGTGGGTGATGAACATGACGCCCATCTCCTTCTCGGCCTGAAGCTTGCGGATCAGGTCGAGGATCTGCTTCTGGGTGGTCACATCGAGCGCCGTGGTCGGCTCGTCGGCGATCAGGATGTCGGGTTCCAGCGCCAGGGCCATGGCGATCATCACCCGCTGGCGCTGGCCGCCCGACAGGCGGAAAGGATAGCTGCGGCGCAGGTGTTCCGGGTCCGGCAGGCCGACATCGGCCAGCAGTTGCACGACGCGGGCGCGGCGGGCGGCGGCATTCATGTCGGAATGGGCCTTCAGGCTTTCCTCGATCTGGTCGCCGACGGTCATCAGCGGATTGAGGGCGGTCATCGGCTCCTGGAAGATCATGGCGATGCGGCCGCCGCGCAGGGCGCGCTGCTCCCGCTCGCTCATGGTCAGGATGTCGCGGCCGCGATAGAGCGCCTGCCCGCCCGTCACCCGCACATGCGGCTTCGGCAGCAGGCCCATGACGGCATGGGCGGTCATCGACTTGCCGGAGCCGGACTCGCCGACCACGCACAGGATCTCGTTCTTGCGGATGGTCAGCGAGATGCCTTCCACCGCGTTGGGCCGGTCCGCCCCCTGCGGCAGGGCGACGGTGAGGTCGCGGACGTCGAGCAGGATGTCCGTATCGCTGTCGGTGCGGGTCATCATGCCTTCCCCTTGCGGGCCAGTTTCGGGTTGAGCGCGTCGTTGAGCCCCTCGCCCACCAGGTTGAGGGCCAGCACTGTCAGCAGGATGGCAATGCCGGGGAAGAAGCTCATCCACCACGCCTGCCGGATCACGGTGCGGGCGGCGCCGATCATGTAGCCCCAGCTCATGACGTTGGGATCGCCAAGGCCGAGGAAGCTGAGGGAGCTTTCCAGCAGGATCGCCGTCGCCACCATCAGCGAGGCCGAGACGATGATCGGCGACAGGCTGTTGGGCAGGATGTGGCGGAAGATGATGGTGCCGGTGCCCTGGCCTGTGGTCACCGCCGCCTGCACGAACTCCCGCGACCGCAGGGCCATGAACTCGCCGCGGGCCAGGCGGGCCAGCGGCGGCCAGCTGACGATGGCGATGGCGATGACGATGTTGGCGATGGTCGGCGTGAAGATGGCCACCAGCACCACCGCCAGCACGAAGTTGGGGATGGTCTGGAACAGTTCGGTGAAGCGCATGATGGCATCGTCCACCCGGCCGCCATGAAAACCGGCGACGGCGCCGAGGGTGACGCCGATCAGCAGCGCCACGGCGGTGGAGGTCAGCCCGATCACCAGCGACACGCGGGCGCCGTGAACGATGCCGGCGGCGATGTCGCGGCCGAGGGTATCGGAGCCGAGCAGCGCGTCCTCCGCCCCCGGCGGCTGGAACGGCATGGTGGTCATCTCCCACGGGCTGACCGGGTAGATGATGTCGGCCAGCAGGGCGCACAGCACCACCAGGGCCAGGATGCCGAGGCCGACGACGGCGCCCCGGTTGCGGGCGAAGGCCTTCCAGAAGTCACGGGTCATGTCAGGCCACCTCGATGCGCGGGTCGACCAGCGAATAGACGAGGTCGGTCAGGATGTTGAAGACGATCACCAGCACCGAGGTGACGAAGAAGATGCCAAGCAGCACCTGATAGTCCCGTTGCAGCACGGCATCGAAGGCCAGCCGCCCGATGCCCGGCCAGGCGAACACCGTCTCGATGAGGATGGAGCCGCCGACCAGATGCCCGGCCTGGATGCCGGCGAAGGTGATGACCGGCAGGATGGCGTTGCGCAGCACATGCTTGAGCACGATGCGCGTTTCACCCAGGCCCTTGGCGCGGGCCGTCTTCACGAAATCCATGTCGCGCACCTCCAGGATGGAGGCACGGGTCAGGCGGGCATAGACCGCCATGTAGAACAGGCCGAGCGTCACCACCGGCAGCACCATGTGGCGGCCGATGTCGAGCACCCGCTCGAAGCCGGTGTAACCGGCGCCGATGCTCTCGTAGCCAAAGGCCGGCAACCAACCGAGCTGGACCGAGAACAGCAGGATCAGCATCAGCCCAACCCAGAAGATGGGGGTGGCGTAGCTGACCAGCGCCAGCACGGTGATGGCGCTATCGGACCAGCGGCCGACGTTCATCGCCGCCAGGGTGCCAAGCGCGATACCGGCGGCCAGCGCCAGGACGAAAGCGGTGCCGGTGAGGATGAGCGTCGCCGGCAGACGGTCGCCGATCAGATCCCACACCGGCCGCTGCTGGCGGTAGGAATAGCCGAGGTCGCCCATGGCCACGTCACGGACATAGATGCCAAGCTGGACATGCAGCGGCCGGTCGAGGCCGAACTGCTCGCGCAGCTGCTGGACATATTGCTCGTCGGCGGCACCGGCCTCGCCGGCCATCACCATGGCCGGGTCACCGGGCGCGGCGCGCACCAGCAGGAAATTGATCACCACGATGGCGAGCAGGATGAAGACGGCCTTGAACAGCCGCCTTCCCAGGAACGATGCGATGCCGGCCATGGCCGTTCAGCCCTCTTCGCTGGGAAAGACATGAATGGGGAAACTGCGGGGCGGCGCCTGGCCGGCGGCGTCGGCGCCACCCCGCAGGATGCGCGGTCAGGCAGGGAGGGAGAGCGACCGCGTCACTTCTTGTCGACCCACACGTCGGCGAAGGTCTCCGTCGTGCCGATGGCGGTGGTGACGGCGTTGTGGACCCGCTTGTTCACGAAGGTCGGGAATTCCATCTCCAGCAGCCAGATCACCGGCAGTTCGTCGGTGAGGATGCGCTGCACCTCGCTGAACTGTTCCTGCCGCTTGGCGGGATCGTTCTCGACGGCGGCGGCGGCGAACAGTTCATCCACCCGCGGGTTGCTGTAACCCATGGTGTTGGAGAACATCACGCCCTGGCGGATGTTGTCGGAGATGTAGGTGCGCGCCACGCCGAGCGACGGGTCGCCGTACTGGTAGACGAAGTTGGTGGTCACCTGGTAATCCCAGTTGGACACCTTCTGCACCCAGCCGGCCGCATCGCTGCTTTGCAGGTTCACCTTCACGCCGACCTTGCCCCAGGCCTGACGCAGATACTCGCCGAGCCGGGCCCAGGTCTCGCCGTAAGGCATGGGCATGAGGGTGATTTCGGCTCGCACGCCGCCGGCACCCGGCTTCAGGCCCATTTCGTCCAGCAGCACCTCGGCCTTGGCCGGGTCGAAGGCATAGTGGGTCTTGTCCGGCTCGAAGCCGGCGGTGACCGAGTTCACCGGTCCGGTGGCGACACGGCCGAGGGTGAACCACACCTTGTCGCGGATGAACTTGCGGTCGATGGCATAGGACAGCGCCTGACGGAACCGCTTGTCATTGAACGGCGCCACGCGGTGGTTGATCTCGATCCACGACAGCGGGGCGACGAACTCATAGCCCTTGGTGGTCATCTTAAGGTGCGGCAGCGCCTTCAGGCGCGGCACGTCGAAGGGTTCGATATCATTGAACTGGGTGATGTCGACCTCGCCGGTTTCCAGCGCCAGGGCGCGGCTGGCGGCATCAGGGATGACGCGGAAGTAGATGGCATCCAGGTAAGGCTTGCCGTCCTGGTAATAGTTCTCGTACTTCTCAAGCTTGATGTGGCTGCCCTTCACCCACTCGGCGAACTTGAAGGGGCCGGTGCCGATCGGCGTGGCGTTCTTCGGGTTCTGCTTGTAGTCGGTGCCGTCGTAGATGTGGGCCGGCATCATCGGCGCCGACGAGACCTCGAACGCTTTCATGAAGGCCGGGAACGGCTGCTTCAGGGTGAAGACGACGGTGTGGTCGTCGGGCGCTTCCACCTTCTCCACATGGCTGAAGTTGCCGCGGGCGCGGGGGTGGGTCTCGGGCAGGAACTTGGTGGTGGTGAACACCACGTCCTTGGCGGTGAACGGCTGGCCGTCGTGCCAGGTGACGTTCTGGCGCAGCTTGAAGGTATAGGTCAGGCCGTCCGGCGACACCTCCCAGCTTTCCGCCAGGGATGGCATCGGGGTCAGATCGTGGGCGTAGGTCAGCAGCCCTTCATAGATCTTGCCGGCCACCGTCTGGGTCGGGCCCTGCTGGTTGAGGCCGAGCACCAGGATCGGCGGCTCCGGCTGCACGATGACGTTGAGGGTGCCGCCGCTCTGCGGCTGTTCCTGCGCCACGGCGGCGGCCGGCAGGATCGTCGTCGCGGCGGCGAAAGGCGCCAGCAGGGCCGCCGCGACGGCCCCCGAAGCGGCCATGCGCCGCAGGAATGCAAGTCGGTTGCTCATGACTTCACTGACCTTCCCTGTTGTCGCTGTTTGTGGTTTGCACGGCGGCCGGCCCAACCAGACAGTCGGGTTTGGTTGGACAACAGGCCGCGTCCTCCGCCGCGAACCTGCGGAGGTATCTTGATGCTCGATCCGATCCGATCCAAAGCCAGGGCGCTAGCCGCGGAATCCGGCTCCATCCTGCTGCTCCACCCAACGCAGCAGCGGCGCCCATTCCAGCACCCCGGCGCGCGGATAGACCTCTTCGTACTGGCGGGCGGTGTGTTCGCAGACCGCCGCCGCCGGCACCACCACCGGACGGCCGCCGGATAGCGCCGCGATCTGCGTCTTGCACGCCTGTTCCAGATCGACCATCAGAACCGCCGCCTCGGGCACGTCCTGGCCGACGGTGAGCATGCCGTGGTTGCGCAGGATCATGGTGTGGTGGTGGCCCAGATCGGCCGCCAGCCGCACCCGCTCCTCGTGGTTGAGCGCGATGCCTTCATAGTCGTGATAGGCGACGCGGTTGTACCAGCGCAGGGCGTGCTGGCTGAGGGGCATCAGCCCCTCCTCCATGGCGCTGACGGCCATGCCGGCGGTGGTGTGCAGGTGAACGGCGCAGCCGACGTCGGGGCGCGCCATGTAGATCGCCGAGTGGATGGTGAAGCCGGCCGGGTTGGCCTCGCCGTCGCTGCCCTCGGCCAGCTTGCCGGTGATGTCCACCTTCACCAGGTTGGACGCCGTGACCTCGTGGAACATCAGGCCGTAGGGATTGATGAGGAAGTGCCCATCCTCCCCCGGCACCCGCGCCGACATGTGGGTGTAGATCAGGTCCGTCATGCCGAGCAGGTGGAACAGGCGATAGGCGGCGGCGAGATCGACGCGGGTCTTCCACTCCTCGGCCGACACCTTGCCCTGCTTCGAGGCCATGCGACACACACTCCCATGCTGCGGACGACCATGACGGGGCGCCGCCTGCGGGCGCGCGTGTCCGGTCCGTCCTGGTGAAACCTCCTGCCGGCGGCGATGGGGCCCTGGGTGGGTCCGGCTTGACGCATGTTCATTCGCCGTGGCTTGGCCATTAGGAGCCGGAAAGCCGCAGCGCGCAAATTGGGATTTCTGATTTGCGGCATAAGCCAGATTTATGCTCTGCTGCGCCCGTGAGTGGCGGCGGCGGCGACTCCAGGCGCGCGCCGGTTGCCAGTGTGAGCATAACCCTGCGTCAGCCGCCATCACGCATTGGGTGAGGCCCGCCATCCCTATTTATGCCCCTTATCCCGGACCACTGCCCCACCATGACCCAGACCCGCGACCTCGACCGCCTCGGCAACCAGCTTGATTGGAACCTGCTGCGCACCTTCATGGTGATCGTCCAGGAAGGCGGCATCACCGCCGCCGCCGGCCGCCTGTTCCTCACCCAGCCGGCGGTCAGCCTGGCGCTGAAGCGACTTGAGGGGCAGCTTGGCCGCCAGTTGATCGAACGCGGCTCCGGCCGTTTCCGGGTGACAGAGGCGGGCGAAACCATCTACCGCGAGATCGTCGACATCTACGGCACCATCAGCCGCTTCGGCATCCTGGTGCGGGAAATCCGCGAGGAAATCTCGGGCCATGTCCGCGTTCTGATGACCAGCCGCATTCAGACGGTGGTGCTCGACCGGGTGCTGAAGCAGTTCCACGAACACCACCCCAAGGTCACCTTCCGCGTCGACATCATTCCCTCCACCGACGTCCACGTTGCCCTGCAACAGAAAATCGGCACCCTCGGCATCTGCCTGATGCGCGAGTCCATCCCCGGCCTGCAAAGCGAGGTGCTGATCCACCAAACTTATCGCCTGTATTGCGGCCGCGACCATCGCTTCTACGGCCAGCGCGACCTCGACATCGCCGATCTGCGCAAGGAGGATTTCGTCTCCTTCACCACCGACCAGATCGACGGCACCCTGTCGCCGCTGGCGGTGTTCCGCGCCCGCGAGGGCTTCGCCGGCCGCATTGTCGGCGCCTCCGCCAATCTGGAGGAAGTGAGACGGATGATCGTCTGCGGCCTCGGCATCGGCCCCCTGCCCGACCACATCGCCGCCCGCGACGTGGCCGACGGCGAGCTGTGGGAACTGCCGCCCTATGGCGGCGTGGCGCCCATCGACATCCATCTCATCTGGAACCCGCAGGCCAAGCTGAACCGCGCCGAGAAAGCCTTCATCGACGCCCTGCGGGCGGAAGTGGCCGACCTGCCGGTGGAGCAGCGGCTGCCGGTGTGACCCTTGCGCTCGCCTTTCCGTTACGCATACCCTTTCGCTCTGCTCGGCCTCTTTCCGGGCCGCGCCAGCGACGGAGGCATCATGTCGAAGGACAGCGCGCAAGGGTACATGGAAGACCCGCGCAACGAGTCGGTACTGGTGTATGTGGACGGCCGTTTCGTGCCCCGCAACGAGGCGACGGTATCGGTGTTCGATGCCGGCTTCGGCCTCGGCGACGGGGTATGGGAAGGCTTGCGACTGGTGAAGGGGCGCATCCTGGCGCTCGACGACCACCTCGACCGTCTGTACGAAGGCGCCGGCGCCATCCGGCTGGACATCGGCCTCGAACGCGCCGCCCTCACCGCCCTCATCCACGAGACGCTGGCCCGCAACGGCATGACCGACGGCGCCCACCTGCGGCTGATGATCACCCGCGGCCGCAAGAGCACGGTGAACCAGGATCCCCGCTTCGTCATCGGTGGACCGACCATCGTCATCCTGGCCGAATACAAGACGCCCCGGCCGGAGGTGAAGGACCGCGGCCTCAGCCTGTTCACCTCGGCCATCCGATGCAGCAGCCCGGACGTGTTCGACCTGCGGCTCAATTCCCACAGCCGGCTGAACCTGATCCAGGCCCTGCTGCAGGCCATCGAGGCCGGCGCCGACGAGGCGCTGATGCTCGATCCCCACGGCTTCGTCGCCAGCTGCAACAGCACCAACTTCTTCATCATCCGGCGCGGCGAGCTGTGGACCTCCACCGGCCGCTACAACTTCAAGGGCATCACCCGCCGCAAGGTGCTGGGCATCGCCGCCGCCCACGGCCTGACCGTGCGCGAGACCGACTTTACCCTGGCCGAAACCTGGTCCGCCGACGAGGCTTTCGTCACCGGCACCCTGGGCGGTATCACCCCGGTCACCCGCATCGACGGCCGCGCCATCGCCGACGGCCGTCCCGGCCCGCTCACCCGCCGCCTCGCCGGCTGGTATGAAGAGTTCATGCTGACCGAGGGAGCCGCGCCATGACCACCGTGCTGCGCATCGCCATGTGGTCGGGCCCGCGCAACATCTCCACCGCCATGATGCGGGCGTGGGAGAACCGCCCCGACACGGTGGTGGTGGACGAGCCGTTCTATGCCGCCTACCTCGCCGCCACCGGCATCGACCACCCCGGTCGCGCCGAGGTGCTGGCCAGCCAGCCCACCGACTGGCGCGACGTGGCGCGGCAGGTGGCGGAAGACCCGCTGCCGGACGGCACCACCGTGTTCTACCAGAAGCACATGACCCACCACATGCTGCCGCAGATCGGCCTGGAGTGGATGGACGGCCTGCGCCACGCCTTCCTCATCCGCGACCCGCGCGAGGTGGTGGCCTCCTACACCCAGAAGCGGGCCGCCTGCGAGTTGGCCGACATCGGCGTGGTGCGGCAGGCGGAGCTGTTCGACCGCGTCGCCGACCGCCTGGGCGCGGCGCCACCGGTGGTGGACGGCCGCGACGTTCTGACCGACCCGCGCGGTATGCTCGGCGCCCTGTGCGCGGCGCTCGGCGTGCCGTTCCTCGACGCCATGCTGGCGTGGCCGGCCGGGCGGCGGGCGAGCGACGGCGTGTGGGCGCCGCACTGGTATGCCTCCGTCGAGGCCTCCACCGGCTTCGGTCCGCCGCCGCCACCGGCCGTCCCGCTGCCGCCGCAGTACGCGCGGGTGGCGGAGGCCGCCATGCCGTACTACGAGCGCCTGCACGCCCACCGCCTGCGGCCGTGACGGCGGCGGCGGAGAGCCTTTCGGCGGTGCGAAACGTTCACACCCAGGCCGCGCCGGGAGTTCCGCGCGGCGGTGCCACGGCAGGGAGAGGGTGATGCACGGCAACACGGACGCGCGGGACAGCGGCCACGACCGCCCGAGTCAGCGGGGAGGGAAACGGCTCGGCATCGGTCTGGCGGCGGTGAAGGCGTCCTACCGCCGCTATGCGCCGGTCTATGACATGATCTTCGGCGGCTTCCTGGATCGCGGCCGTCGCGCCGCCGTGCAGCTCATCAACGGCCTGCCGCCGGGGCGGGTGCTGGAGGTCGGCGTCGGCACCGGCCTGTCGCTGCCGCACTATGATCCGGCCTCGCGGGTGGTGGGCATCGACCTCAGCGCCGAGATGCTCGACCGTGCCCGCGAGCGGGTCCGCCGCCACGGCCTCGGCCTCGGCCATGTCGAGGCGCTGGAGGAAATGGACGCCCGCGCCACCCCCTTCCCCGACGCCAGCTTCGATACCGTGGTCAGCATGTACGTGCTGTCGGTGACGCCGGAGCCGGAACGCCTGCTGATGGAAATGCGCCGCCTGTGCCGGCCGGGCGGCAACCTCCTGATCGTCAACCGGTTCTCCTCCACCAAGCCGCTGCGGGCGCTGGTGGAGCGGGCGGCGGAACCGTTCTCCGACGCCATCGGCTTCAACCTGCAAATGGACTGGGGAGTGCTCGACGTGCTTGCCGACCTGGAGGCGCCAGAGGTGCGGCCGGTGCCTGGGCTGGCGGGGGCAAGCCTGGTGCGGATCCGCAACCAGCCGCGCGGGCTGCTCGCCGCCGCCGGGGACGAGAGCGGCCGGGCGACGTCATTTCGAGAGTGATCGACATATTCGCCGCGGGGCAGGTAGACTAGCCGCCTGTATTCCCGTGACGGACCTGTCGCCGATGCTCTCCCTGACCCGTCTTGCCGCCCGGCTGGTGTCCGGGCTTGCCGTCTGTCTTGCCGCCGCGCCGACGGTGGCGGCGGAGCGCATGGCCGCCGTCGATGCCCTGGTACGGCCGCATGTGGGGGTGGAGACGCCGGGGCTGGCGGTGCTCGTCACCCGCCACGGCGAGACCCTGCACGCCGCCGGCTACGGCTTGGCCGACATCTCCCGCCGCACGCCGGTGACCGGCGACACCCTGTTCGACCTGGCCTCCGTCTCCAAACAGATGACCGCCCTGGCCGCCGCCCTTCAGGTGGCCGAAGGACGTCTGGCGGCCGACACGCCGGTCTCCCGCCTGCTGCCGGCCCTGCCGTCCCCCCATCCCGGCGGACATCGGCCGATCACCGTCGCTGACTTGGTGCATCATGCCTCGGGCTTCGCCGACTACCTCGACGGCAACGACGAGATCGCCTTCGACGAGACGACCACCAATCAGGACATCCTCGACTGGGTGGCCGCCACGCCGCTGCTGCGCAAGCCGGGCAAGGCTTTCGATTACTCCAACACCGGCTATGCCGTGCTCGGCTCGCTGGTTGCGGCGGTGGATGGGGCGCCGGGCCTGGAGGCGGTGCTGAAGGCCCGCCTGTTCGAGCCGCTCGGCATGACCTCGACGGCCGCCGGTGGGCCGGCGGACCCGAAACGGCGGGCGACCGGCTACGCCGGCAGCGGCGGTAGCTTCGAGGATAGTTCCTGGGATACCGCCGTGGTCGGCGATGGCACGGTGTGGACCAGCCTCAACG